>NZ_JBEZFT010000026.1:0-79530 GCF_040649595.1 Kribbella sp. NPDC048915
CCACCACCGACCGCAACAACTACAAGATCACCCACACCATCCACATCCACGACGGTTGACAACCACACCCCAGCCCTAACTGAGCGGCATTGGGGTTGCCCCCTCAGATTTTCAGTGGGCAACCCTCCAGTTCAGGGGATGCCCATCCAACTGGAGGGTTGTGCCCAACGGCCGCCGATACGCGGCGCACGGGGGTGCGCGGGCGGGAGCGAGCGAGAGTGGGCGCGGGCGAGGCTGCGGGCGAGGGCGGACGGGTACGGGTGCGCGGGCGTGTTGGTCGCGTAGAAGCGTGCGGCGGCGGGTGAAGCGTGCGGCCGAGCGCGGGGCCGGGCTGCGGCGGTGGCGGTGGCGGTGGAGGCTGCGGCGGTGGCGGGTGGGGCGTGGGGAGCTTGGGGTGGTGGGTGGGGGCGGTCCCCCGGGATGGGTGATGTTGTTCGGGGGTGGGGGTCGCAGAGTGCTGTCAGGACTCGGAAGAGGACAGTGCCATGGCTCATTACGTGATTCGGGTCAAGGGCGACCTGTCGCCTGAGCTGACCGGCGTGTTTCCGTCGCTGACTGCGGATCGGGAGCCCGCGCAGACGGTGTTGCACGGCGAACTGGAGGACCAGTCGGCGCTGGCGGGCGTCCTCAATCATCTGGACACGCTCGGGATCACCATTGTCGAGGTGGTCCAGGTTCCCCCGTCCAGTTGAGGCGGTGGTGCAGATCAGGTTCGCCGGCCGCCGCGGACGCCTCGCGCGACGGCTGGTTCGGCTGGTGCGGGTCGTGCTGGTCGTGGTGTGCGCGTGGCTGCTCCTGCGGCTGTTGCGCGGCGTCGACTGGAGTGAGGTCTGGTACTCGCTGACGCATCTCGCCGCCTGGCAGGTCGCCGTACTGCTGGCCGCAATGCTCGTACGGCGGTTCGTGCTGGCCAGCCCGCTCGCGATTCTCATCCCGGGCCTGCGCCCGCGGCAGGCGATGGTGAACGACGTCGCCGCGACCGCCGTGGCCACGATCGCCCCGTCGCCGGGTGACGTGCTGGTCCGGCTCGCCATGCTGCGCTCGTGGCAGATCGAGTCGACCCATGCGACGACCGGGCTGACTCTGAGCACCCTGCTGTACTACGTGGCGCGCCTGGCCGGGCCGGCCGTGGGATTCCTGCTGTTCTGGGCGAGCCGCACGTTCTACGCACCGTTCGCCTGGACGGCGCTGTTGTGCGGTGCAGCCTCAGCGGTCCTCCTGGGCGGTCTGTTGTACGCCCTGCGCGCCGAACGGACCGCAGCGATCATCGGCCGCCTCCTCGGCCGGATTCTCTCCAAGGTGCGTCCGTCGACCGCAGGCCCCGAGGTATGGCAGGAGCGACTGGTGACGTTCCAGGCGCACAGCGCGGCAACGCTCCGCAGGCACTGGGCACTCACCTCGGCGGCGCTGGGTGCAGTGCTCGCGGTCGAGGCCGGCGTACTCATCCTGTGCATGGCGTTCGCCGGCGTACCGCTCGGGGGCTCGAACCTGCTCCTGCTGCTGTGCGCGTTTCTGGTGGTGTATCCGCTCACCGGACTGCCGCTGATGGGGGCCGGCGTGATCGAGGCGACGTACGTGACGTTCGTGGTCGGCCACAGCACGCTCGAGGCGACGGCCCTGACCGCCGGGTTGATCGTGTGGCGCGTGGCTGTCCAGTTCGTCCCCGTCCTCATCGGCCTGCTGACACTGGGGGCCTGGCGACGCCTCCAGGTCACCCGTAGCGGGTGATCCGATGGCCAATCAACGGTGGTGCCGCGGCAACAGGAGGCGAGACATGCTGCCGATCCCGAACAGGAGGCCACACATGCGGTCGATCGTGAAGGCAGTCGGGGCACTGGGCGCGCTGGTCGCGCTGATCCCACAGAACACCGCTGTCGCCGCCGAGGATCCCGAGGCGGCCGCCCAGCAGTTGGCCGAGCGCTACTCCCCCGTGGTCCGGATGCAGCAGGAGGCTCCGCGCTGCGACGACGGCGAGCAGTTCCGGCCGACCGACGTCGAGGCCGTGCTGGGCAATCAGCAGGTCGCGCTGCGTGGTCCCTGGCGCCCGCCCGACCTCGTCAAAACGCAGCCGAAGGGCAACGATGTCGGACGTGGCTACCCGGGCCACGCCCTGGACTTTCCCGGCGATCCGCTGCGCCCCGGCTGTGACTACGCCGACTGGTCGAAGGAGATCAACCGCGAGCACCCGGCCACGGTGTACGCGCACGTGGCTGCCGATCCGAAGTTCCCGGACAAGCTCTCGCTGGAGTACTGGTTCTTCTACATCTTCAACGACTACAACAACACCCACGAAGGCGACTGGGAATCGATCCGGCTCGTCTTCGACGTCCCGACGCCGCAACAGGCACTCACCACGGACCCCGAGGCGGTCGGCTACAGCCAGCACGGCGGCGCCGAGCGGGCACGCTGGGGTGATACCAAGCTCGAACTCGCAGACGGCACGCATCCTGTGGTGTACCCAGCGGCGGGTTCGCACGCCAACAAGTTTGGCCAACGCCTGTACCTCGGCCGCGGCTCCGAAGGTCTCGGCTGTGACGACACGACGAGACCCGGTACGGCGTTGCGCCCGATTGTCCGCTACGTACCGATGCAGCAGGCCGACTACCTGAAGGAGTACCCGTGGCTGGCGTTCGAGGGCCGATGAGGTGAACGTCAGCGCTCGTTCTTCGACGGGCCGACCGGGCCGAACATGAAGGAGTCGTGGACGGCCCCCATCCAGGACGCCGAGGCGACCTGGCGCGACGACAGCACCACGGTCCCTGGCGGTGCTCTCCTCGGCCCGAGCAGTACCGGAGCCTTCTGTTCGGTGGTCGCGACCGGGTCCAACCTGGTCCGCGAAACCCTTGACCGCACATGGCTTCTCGGTTTGTTGCTCGCGGCACTCGTCGTCGCCGTCTGGCTGGCCGGGAGCCGGACGAAGTGGTCCGATGCCGACCCGCTCCCCGCCCGCCGGCGGCGTGCCTGGGGGCAGTCGGTGGTCTCCGCGATCCGGCTGTTCCGCCTGCGTCCGTTGCTGTTCGGAGCCTTCGCCCTCGCCTTCACCGTCCTCAGCCTGGTCATCGTGATCCTGGCCAGACTCCAGGTCGCCCGGCGCGACGCCCCGACGGACCTCGGCGCGCCGACCGAGGACGCGACCGGCTTCTGGGCCTCGCTGCTCGCGCTGGCCATCACGATCCTCACGATCACGACGTACGTCGCGCTGCTGGCCGCTGTGACGAGGATTCTCGATCAACTCGATCGCGGCGAACAGGTGACCGCCGCATCCACGGCGAGGGCGCTGCTGTCGAGGCGCGGGGCACTCGCCCGCGCGGTCACGCAGTACGCACTCGTCCTGCTCGTCCTGACGTTTTTCGTCGCGACCATCCCGTTGGCGGTGTACTACGCCGTCAGCCGGGCGTTCGTCGTCCAACTGGTCGTCGCGGAGCATTGCTCAGGGCGTGACGCGCTGCGTCGCAGCCGCCGCCTGGTCCAGGGTCGGTGGTGGCTTACCGCCGTACCGCTCGCGGTCATCGTCGGGCTCGGTCTGGCCGCCGGACCGATCGCCGGCATCGTGCTACTGCTCGCGACGGACTGGTCGCCGACGCTCATCAACGTGGTCTCGTCAGTGCTGTTCGCGCTGGCGATGCCGATCGCCGCCGCGGCGGTCGCTTACCTCTACTTCGATCGGGCAGCAGAATCAGCAGCAGACAGCTCCCGGTCACCCGGATCAGGTGAGATGCCCGCCGCCCGGCACACCTATTCTCGGAACGACGGGAGCGCCGACCAGGAGGTCCCGCCGCTGCGCTCCTGAGCGGACCGAGGAGGCCGACAATGGCCCAGGCAGACAGCGGAGCACCGGCACCGCCGCCCTGGCGAACCCGCCTGGCGCGGGCCACCCACAGCCTGCCGGTCGCGGCCGTCGCCGGCGTGCTGGCCGGAGCGCTCGTCACCGCGCTGATCTTCCTCGCCGTACGGCGCGACTCCACGGCCGGTGCGGTGACGCGCGCGGGGGCCGCCGATCCGGGTACGGCGATGTGTGCGGCCGTCCCGATCGCGGACAAGGTGCTGCCGTCGATCGTCACGATCTCCGCCCGCCGCGGGCCTCAGGCGGGAACCGGCTCGGGGCAGATCTTCCGCGACGGCGGGTACATCCTCACCAACGACCACGTCATCTCCCCCGGTGCGAACGGCGGCGCGGTCACGGTCCGGTACAGCGACGGCCACACCTCCGCCGCGACGATCGTCGGGCGGGATCCGAGCACCGACCTCGCCGTCCTGAAAGCCGCCGACGAGGCGAAGAACTTCCCCGTGATCGGCTTCGGCTCGTCCGCGGCGCTGAAGGTCGGCCAGCCGGTGGTCGCCTTGGGTGCGCCACTCGGCCTGTACAGCACGGTCACCAGCGGAATCGTCAGCGCCCTCGACCGCTACGTCCCGGTCCCCGGCGACAGCGTGACCCACCATCTGATCGGGGCGATCCAGACCGACGCCTCGATCAACCCGGGCAACAGCGGCGGCGCACTCGTCGACTGCTCCGGGCAACTGGTCGGCGTGAACGCGGCGATCGCGACCGTGCCGGACGAGGCCGGTGTAGGCGGCGGAGGGAGCGTCGGGCTCGGCTTCGCAATCCCTGTCGACCTGGCGAAACCGATCGCCGATCAGCTCATCGCCACCGGCAAACCCGGCCATCCGACCACTGGGCTCCAGGTCCAGGAAATCACCGACCCGGCAGGTACGCCGGGGTTGTTCGTGCTCGGCGTCGACGCGGGCGGACCGGCCGTGCAGGCGGGACTCCGGGCCGGCGACGTCATCACGAAGATCGACGGCGAACCGGCCGTCAGCAGCGAACAGATCGTCGTGGCGACGCTGACCCGCAAGCCCGGGGACACGATCGAGCTGACCTACGTGCGCGCCGGCGCGACCGCGACCACCACGCTGAAACTCGCCGCTCAGTAGGCGGGCGCAACGGGCCGGGACGCCAGCAAGTCCAGGCCGAGGCTGCTCGCCAGGAACCGCGCGGCCAGCTGACCCGTGACACTGTTGCCGGCCGCATCGAGCCGCGGACCGAACGTCCCCAGCGCACCCTTGCCCGGTGACACGGTCACGATGCCACCGCCGATCCCGCTCTTGCCGGGCACGCCGACGTCGAGCAGCCAGTCGCCCGAGGTCTCGTACAGACCGGCGATCGTCATCACTGCCAACGTCACCCGCGCGACATCCGGTGCGACGACGCGCTGCTGCGTGACCGGACAGACTCCGCCGTCCGCGAGGGTCGCGCCCATCACCGCGAGGTCTTTGGCGGTGACGCTCAAACAGCTCTGCCGCGTGTAGAGCTCGACCGCCTCGCCCGGATCACCCGCGAGTGCACCGACACTCGTCAGGAGGGCGGCGAGCGCGCGGTTGCGATGATTCGTCGCCAGCGCCGAGGAGAGGACGTCGGTGTCGAGCTCGAGCCGGCGGCCCGCGAACGCGGACAGGCCGTCGAGAACGAACTGCCACCGGCGCTCCACCGACCTGCCCGGGACGAGGCTGGTCGTCGCGATCGCGCCCGGGTTCACCATCGGGTTGGTCCGTCCCTGCGGCGACTGCTCGACCGCCAGGACCGAGTTGAACGGCAGCCCGGTCGCGTTCACCCCGACGAGCTCCCGGACCGTGTCGACACCGACCGCCTGTGCCACCAGGGCGAACACGAACGGCTTGGCGACACTCATGATCGTGAACGGCCGCCGCGAGTCACCGGCCTCGAAGCACCGCCCGTCACTCGCCTCGACGCAGAGACCGAAAGCACCCGGGTCGGCGCGCGCCAGCGCCGGATAGACCTCCGACACCGCACCGTCCTCGACGTCGTGGAACCGCTCGTACGCCGTCCGCACCAGCCGATCGATCGTGTCCGTGCCGGGCAGGCCGCCTGTCGAGACGTACCGGTCGAGCATTCCGGAACCGGACATCTAGAACGGCCAGACCAGTGGGATGATCAGCAACGCCATCAGCAGCCACCACGCCATCACGACCAGGCCGAGCCGCCAGTAGTCGCCGAAGCGATAGCCCGCCGGGCTCATGATCATCATGTTCGCCGGGGTGGAGATCGGCGTCAGCAGCGCGGCGGCGCCGGCGACCGCGATCAGCATCAGCACCGGCTTGACCGACGTACCGGTGCCTTGCGCGGCCGCGACCGCGATCGGGGTCACGATCAGGACGGTCGCGGTGTTGCTCACCATCTGGCCGAGCGCCGCGGTCAGCACGAACAGGGCCAGCAGCAACAGGTACGGGCGTCCCGGACCGACCGCGTCGATGACCAGGTCGGCGATCCGGTCGGCGGCCCCGCTGCTCTGGATCGCCTTGGACAACGGGATCAGCGCGCCGATCAGCACGATGATCTGCCAGGAGATCGCGCGGTACGCCTGCCGCGGGCCGACCACCTTGGTCAGCACCATCGCGGTCGCGGCCAGCAGCCCCGCCATCGCCGGCGGGATCAGTCCGGTCGCCAGCAGCACGACCATCGCGCCAAGGATCGCGACCGCGATCGAGGCCTTGGATCCCCACGGGATCGCCTGCCGCCGGATCATCTCGGGTGAGTCGACCAGCAGCACGTCCCGATCCCGGGTCAGCTCGTCCAGGGCCTCCCACGGGCCGTGCACGAGGATCGCGTCGCCCTCGGCGAGCTGTGTGGGCTGGTTGCCGCGGTCCTTGCCCATCCGCTGGACGGCGACGATCAGCAGGTCGCGGCTGCGCAGCATGCCCGGGAACACGGTTTCACCGACCATCGACGACCGCGGCGGGATCACCGCCTCGACGACACCGGTGTCGCGGTTCATCCACCCGTTCGCGGGCACCGGCGCCGCACTCACGGCCAGCGCCGCGTCCCTGGTCAGGCCGCGGACCTGATCGCCCGGCCCGACCACCACGAGCACGTCACCGACATCGATGGACGCATCGGTCCGCGCCCGCCCCTGTTCGTCCTGCAGGCCCACGATCGTCACTTCGGGATAGTCGGCGAGGTCGACCTCCTGCACCGTGCGGCCCAGCAACGGCGAGCCGTCAGATACGCGCAACCGGTAGAACCGGTCGGTCACGACGTAGTGGCTGCCCAGGGTTTCCGCGTGGACGGCGAGATCCGCCGCCGGATGCGCGGGGCGAGCAGCCGGCAGCAACCGCGGGCCGAGCAGCGCCGAGATCGCGATCGTACCGATCACGAGCGGGATCCCGACGGCGGCGAACGAGAAGAACGCGAAGCCGGTGGCGCCCGCGTCCTGCGCCGCCTCGGACACGATGATGTTGACCGGCGTACCGGTCAGCATCAGCAGCGAACCCGCGCTGCCGGCGAAGGTCAGCGGCATCAGCATCCGCGACGGCAGTTCACCGATCCGGGCGGCCAGAATGACGACCAGCGGCAGCAGCGCGGCGACCGCGCCGTTCAGCGTGATCAAGGCGGTCAGGACCGCGCACAGCAGGCAGATCGCGACCACCACCCGGATCCGCGTGGTCCCGGCGTGCCGCACGATCATCTGACCGGCCCACGCGGTCACGCCGGTGGCATCGATCCCTTCGCTGACGACGAACAGCGCAGCGATGAAGATGACCACCGGATCGCCGAACCCGGCGAACACCTCGGGGAACCCGACGACACCGGTGGCCCACAGCGCAAGCGCCGTCAGCACGGCCACGACCTCGACCGGCAGGCGGTTCCATACGAACACCGCGACGGTGAGCCCGAGAATGATCAGGCTCAGGGTGCCGTCGTCCATCGCCGCCACCTAGCCGCTGTGCACCGGGGCGTCCGGCCCCCACGGTATCCCGATCACGTACCAGAGCACGTAGAACAGCGTCCACGTGACCAGCACGATCGCGGTGTACGGCAGCATCATCGAGACCACCGTGCCCAACCCCGCCTTCTTCCGGTACCGCTGGGAGACCAGCACGATGAACGGCAGGTACACCATCAGCGGCGTGATCACGTTGGCCGGCCCGTCCCCGACCCGGTACGCCGCGACCACGGTCTGCGGTGCGATCCCGAGCCGGTAGAACAACGGGACGAAGATCGGCGCCAGGATCGCCCACTTCGGGATCACGCCCGGCATGATCAGGTCGATCACGAAGACCAGCAGGATGAACCCGATCAGCAGCGGCAGCGCACCGATGTCGGCCCGCTCGAGCAGGTCGGCCAGCCCGGTGGCGGCCAGCGTGGACATGTTCGTGTAGTTGAAGTACGCGATGAACTGCGCGATCAGCAGCATCAGGAAGATCAGCCCGCCGAGCCCGTTGAACGTCTTCACGATCGCGTTGATCACGTTCGTACTGCCGGTCAGCGACTTCGCGCCGCGCCCGTAGCCGAGGCCTGCGGCCAGGAACAGCATCGAGATGATGAACAGCAGGCTGCTCATGAACGGCGAGTTACCGAAGATCTCGCCGGTCTCCGGGTTCCGCAGCGGCGCGCCCGGGATGAACGTCAGCGCCGACACGATCGCGATCGCGACCAGCAGGTAGTACACCGACCAGCGCAGCCCGCGGGACTCCAGCGCCATTTCCTCCTCGGTCGGCTGATGGTCGGCCGGGGCGTCGGTCGGCGCCTCGCTCGGGTCGTACGCGCCGAGCCGCGGCTCCAGCAGCCGCTCCGTGATCAGCGTCATCACCACCGCGCAGAACAGCGTCGAAGCGATCGCGAAGTAGAAGTTGTGCGTGACGTTCAGCTCGACGTCCGGAGCGACCAGCCCGATCGTCTCGTTGGTGACCTCGGTGATGATGCCGTCGGCCGGCGTGATCAGGATGTTGACGAAGAACGACGCACTGACCCCGGCGTACGCCGCTGCGATGCCGGCCAGCGGATGCCGCCCGAGGGACGCGAAGGCGGCCGCACCCAACGGGATCAGCACCAGGTACCCGGCGTCCGAGGCGACGCTCGAGATGCCGCCTAGCAGCACGATGATGAACGTGATCAACGCCTTCGGCGCGACCTTCACCATCTTCCGGATCAGGGCGGCGATCAGCCCCGCTTCCTCGGCGACGCCGACGCCGATCATCGCCACCAGGATGACCGCGACGACGCCGAAGTCGTTGAAGTTCTGCACCACAGTGGTGAACATGAACCGGACGCCGTCTCCGGTCAGCAGGCTCTCGGCGGTGATCGTCTCGGTCTCGAGCTCGTAGTTCGGGATCGGCGGCGGCGCCGGCGCGTCGTTGCCCGGCACGCTGGTGCCCTGCGGGTACTCCGGCGCGACCTCGACGGTCTCCGGCTCGGCGACCTCGGTGGTGACGCTGGCGCCGGTCCACGCCAGGATCTGGGACAGTACGACGACCAGCAGGATCAGCCCGAGGAAGATCAGCGCCGGGTGCGGGACCTTGTTGCCGACCCGCTCGATCCCGTCGAGCATGCGCTGCATCGCGCCCTTCTTGGCGGGCTTGTCCTCGACCGATTTCGCGTTCATGGCCACGCCTTCACCGTCGGTTCGCGGAAGGTTGGAAGCGCAGCGCGAACTCGATCAGCAGCCGAGTGCCGAACCCGGTCGCGCCGCGGTTGCGCCAGGTCCGCGCCGCCGGGAGTTGCGCCGTACCGGCGATGTCGACGTGCGCCCAGGGCCGGCCGTCGACGAACTCCTCGAGGAACAGCGCCGCGGTGATGGAGCCCGCGTTCACGCCGCCCATGTTGGTCATGTCGGCGATCGGCGAGTCGAGCTGCGTGCGGTACGGACGATGCAGCGGAAGCTCCCACACGGGCTCGTCGACGTTCTCGCCGGCGCGCCGCAGCTGCTCGATCACGTCCTTGTCGTTGCCCATCAGCCCGGCGATCTCGACGCCGAACGTGCGTAGGCACGCGCCGGTCAGCGTAGCGATGTCGACGATTGCGTCGACGGGTTCTTCCGTGGCCAGGGCGAGGGCATCCGCCATCACCAACCGTCCCTCGGCGTCGGTGTTCAGCACCTCGACGGTCTTGCCGTTGCGCATCCTCAGTACGTCGCCGAGCTTCATCGCCGACCCGGACGGCATGTTGTCGGTGCACATCATGTAGCCGGTCACCGCCGTACGGCAGCCGAGCGCCTGCAGGGCCGTCATCGATGCCAGTACGGCGGCCGCGCCGGTCATGTCGTTCTTCATCTGGGCGTGGGACTCGTCGCTCGGCTTCAAGCTGATGCCGCCCGAGTCGTACATGACACCCTTGCCGACCAGGGTGATCCGCCCGGTCGGGTCGGCCGGCTCGTACCGGAGCCGGATCATCCGCGGCGGCTCCACGCTGCCGCGGTTGACGCCGAGGATCCCGCCGCAGCCCAGCTCGATCAGCTGGTCCTTGTCGAAGACCTCGACCTGCAGGCCCGTAGCAGGTCCGACTTCTTGCGCCACCTCGGCGATCCGGACCGCGGAGAGTGTGGTGGCCGGGCAGTTCGCCAGGTCGCGCCCGAGGCTGCACGCCGCGGCCACGACGCGGCCGCGCTCGACGCCGGCCGCGGCCTCCTCGGCCTGGTCGTCGCCGGCGACCACGAGCAGCGACTCGAGGGTGGGCTGGTCGGAGCCGCGCCCGACGAAGTACCGCCACCGAGCCAGCAGGACGCCTTCGGTGACGGCTTGCGCGAAGTCGGCGACCGGCATCGCCGAGTCACCGGACGGCACCTCGACGGCGAGCTTCTTGTGCCACGGCACGGCCCGGGCGAACTCGGCCGCCAGGTCCCGGACCAGCGTGCCGTCCAGGCGGTCCGCCGTACCGATGCCGACGGCAACACGGACCGGGCCGTCCGTCGTGGGCCGGACCAAGGTCTGGCCGCGCTCGGCGGTGAAGCCTGCCGCCGCGAGCCCGGCGGCATCGATGCCGAGCTCCGCGGCGGGCTCCTCCCCGGCCGCGACCGGAACCGCGAGCGCGTCCGCCTCGGACACGGCCTGCTTCAGACTGCCGACGGCGACCGTCGGCCGGCGGCGCGTCGAAGGAATCGGATCGAAATCGTCGAGCGTCGTGTTCACGAGACCTCCTCGGCCGGCTCCAGGGTCAGCTCTGCAGGGCTGCGACGAGTTCTTCCTCGCGGTCCTTGGTCAGGTTCGTCTGGATCACCGTCGGGCCGAGCGGCTTGAGCGCGTCGACCACGCGGTCCACCGTGGCTGACCGGGCCAGCAGGAACACCGCGGCGTGGTCCTCCTGCAACTCGCGTCCGACGTCCTTGATCAGTTGGTCGTCGATGCCGATGTCGGTGAGCTTGCCCGCGACGGCACCGCTGGCCGCGCCGACAGCCATACCGGCGAGCGGATTCAGGAACAGCAGTCCGAGCAGCGTGCCCCAGAGCGCACCGCTCGCGGCCCCGGCGCCGGTCAGGTTCATCGTCTGCTGGATGCGCACCTTGCCCTTGCTGTCCTTGTAGGCGATCGCCGCGTCTTCGCGCTGCAGCAGTTGCTGCTTCGCCAGGTCGTCGGTCACCTGGAGCACGCGTTCGGCGTCGTCACGGCTGTTCACGCCGAGCACCACGAGATGCGTCATGTCTGATTCCTCCCTGGGGTGGCGCGACCTACAGGCCGCCGAGCGTCTCATTCCACCAATCCGTCGGGCGGCGAAGATCCTCCGCTCAGGGTGAGCGTCCGCGGGCGGTGGCAGGCGGACGACGGTCGGTCACATCGGCCGGTCGCGGCGTCCTCACCCTTTACGGGTGATCCGTGGCACCTTGGCGCCGATCCAGACCGCGATGACGACCAGCGCCCCGATGCCGATCAGCCAGCCCCACAGGCCCTCGGACACGGGCCCGAGCCGGCCGAGCGGGAAGCCGCCGGGGTCCTTCTGCTCCTGCAGGGTCGCGATGTACGCGATGATCGCGCGCTTGTCCTCGGGCAGCAGGACGGCGTCCGAGAACACCGGCATCTGCTGCGGGCCGGTCAGCATCGCCTGGTACATGTTCCGCGGCGTCGTGTGCATCAGCGACGGTGCATAGCGGCCGTCCGGCAGCGCACCGCCCCGGCCGGCGAAGTTGTGGCAGGCCGTGCAGTTGGTCCGGAACAGTTCGCCGCCGCGGGCGATCTCCTCCTGCGGCACCGCGCTGACGTCGTACGACTCCGACGGAGGGATGGCGGGGCCGGGCGCGAGCGAGGCGACGTACGCCGCGAGCGCCGCGATCTCGTCCTCGGTGTAGACCGGCGGCTTCTGCGGGATCTGCGCGCCAGGCTGCTGGGCCGGCATCCGGCCCGTGCTGACCTGGAAGTCGACCGCCGCCGCGCCGACACCGATGAGCGACGGCCCGGCCTGCCGCCCCTCGCCGTCCGTGCTGCCCTCGGCGAACAGGCCGTGACAGCTCGAGCAGCCGACCGCGAACAACCGGCGCCCTTCCTCGATCTGCTGCGACTGCGGTCCGTCCGCTCCGGCCGCGCCGTTCGGCACCAGCGCCGAATATGCCAGGCCGACCGTCACCAGCGCCGCTCCGAGCGCCAGCGCCTTCATCGGCCCGCGCCGGTGCAGCGGCCGCTTCCCGGTACTCATTTCTTGTCGCGCTTGGCTTGCCGCCTGGCACCGAGCGCCCGGGTCGAGGCGTCCTTCTTCAGCCCACCGGTCGTCTTCGTCGCGCGCGGCGGCGGGTCGGTCGTCGCGGTGGTCCGCCGTACCAGCTTGTCTGCTGTGGCCTTCCGGTCCGGGACGGCCTTGGCCGCCTTCGCCGCCGCGATGCGCTCGGTGCGGAGCTCGATCGCGGCCCGCCGGGCGGCAGTGGCGACCTCCCTGCTGACCCGCGCCAGCGCATCCTCGAAGAGCTCGGCCTTGTCCCGGTCGCGCTGGTTCCGGGCGTACGCCATGCCGCGACCGCCGGCCGTCGCGACCGACATACTCGCCCCGCGGCGGTAGTTCTTCAGGTACTTGGTGCGGGCGCGCCGGATCCGCTGGTGCAGCTCCAGCAGCTCGTCCTCGTTCAGCGTCTTCAGGGCATCGCGCTCGGTTTCGGCGACGAGTAGACGCTCGGCGTCGGTCAACGAGTTCATCAAGGCCTGATTCACTGCGTGCCTCCCTCGGCGACGACGACTCCTTGTTTCATCACGACGGCGAACGCGGTGTCCGGCGTGGCCAGCAGCTGGATGTCGTCCAGCGGATCGCCGTTCACCAGGATCAGGTCGGCCAGCGCGCCCTCCTCGACCACGCCGAGCACGCCCGGGTACGGATTGCGCGGGCCGGACAGCGCCAGCAACTCCGCGTTGGTGACGGTCGCCATCGCGAGGACCTCGGCGGGCTCGAACCATTTCGTCAGCTTTGCGAGCTGTTTGCCCTGTTTGACGGCCAGCGCCGGCTCGAACAGGGTGTCCGTACCCCAGGCCAGGCGTACCTCGTGTTTGCGCGCGAGTTCGTACGCCGTCTCGGTGCCGCGCACCATCTGCTCGTACTTCGACTGACTGTGCGGCGGTACCGGAATCGCGTCCTCGTCGTCCAGGAACGGTTGCAGCGACCACCAGATGCCGTGCTCCGCCATCATCGCGGCGGTCTCGTCGTCGAGCAGCTGGCCGTGTTCGATGCATTTGACGCCCGCGTGGATCGCCTGCTGGACAGCGCGCGGTGTGTACGCGTGCACCATCACGTACGTTCCCCAGTTCTCCGCCGCGTCGACCGCGGCGTGCAGCTCGGCCTCGGTGTACTGCGTGACGTCGAGCGGGTCGTACGCCGACGCGACCCCGCCACCGGCCATCAGCTTCAACTGCGACGCGCCGAGCATCAGCTGCTCCCGCGCCGCCTCGAACACCGCGTCCACGCCGTCCGCGATCCGCACCGCGCCGACCAGCTCCGCATGACTCAGGTGACCCATGCGGCCGCGCGGGACCTCGTGCCGGATCCGGAAGTCGCCGTGACCGCCGGTCTGGGAGATCATCGCGCCGGACGGGAAGATCCGCGGACCCGGTACGAGTCCGCCGTCGATCGCCTGCTTCAGCCCGAACGACGGCCCGCCGACGTCGCGGACGGTGGTGAAACCGCGCCGTACCGTCTCACCGGCCGCCGTCGCGGCGAGGATGTGCAGGTAGCCGATATCGCCCATCATCGCCAGCGCCAACGGGGCGGCCGCGAACATCGAATGCCAATGCGCGTCGATCAGCCCCGGGATCAGCGTCTTTCCGGCACCGTCGATCGCGCGCGCGTCGTCCGGGACGTCACCCGCCGCGCCGATGCTCTCGATGACGCCGTCGCGCACCACGACCTGCGTCGGTTCGCCCGTTCGTCCGTTTCGAACGTCCACGACCCGTACGTCCCTGAACACGACCGATCCGCTCGTCGCCACGCTGCCACCTCCGCTCCTCTCGACCGTAGAGCGGCAGAGCGTCCCAGCACTCCCCCGTTATGGAGGATGAAACCCGGCTCCGGGTGGTACGGGGCTACGAGACGCGAGCGGCGGTGTGCAGAGCGAGGGTGTCCGTGGCTCCGATGTCAACGCGGAACCAGCCGGACGCGTCGACCGTGTACGTCGGGCCGGTGCACTGCCCCGCCGCGTAGTCGCCGTGGATCACGTCGCAGTGCACCCCGGCCGGAAGATCGGTCTGGAACGACCGCCCGGTCAGCGCGACGCTCTCGTCGTTGAGTACGACGTACCCCTCGGCGCCGCGTCCGAACGCGATCGCGTCGTTGCCGTTGTCCCACCAGCGCGTCACCCCGGTGCCGCGGGTACAGGTACGCCGGTCGCGACAGCCGGGCCTTGATCGCGGCGATGTCCGCGGCCGGCAGATGCTTCGAGGCGTCCAGCCGGAACCCGTCGACACCGATCGCGAGCACATCGTCCAGGTACGCCGCGATCCGGCCGCGCACGTAGTACACCTGGACACCCGCTGCCGTACGGCGACGTCCACCGACGTGCTCATGATCCGGCCGCCGGGTCGTACTTCGGGCACAGCGGCGATGCTAGCTGTGGACGGCCGTGCGCGCCAGGACGTATCACCCGCCGGGTCCGGACCTCCTATGAGTGAGGGGATCAGTTCCCGAGTGCGCCGCTGAACAAGGGTGGTGGGCAGATGGCGAAGTTCCTGGATCCGCCGGCCGACGGTCTCGACGAGACCACCGACGTCTCGTTCGACTATTGGCGCCGGGTGCTCTGGCTCGTGCTGGGTGTCGGCCTGTTCTTCGCCGCTCTGCCGGCCATCGGCGGCCGGGACGGCTTGCTGCCGCAATGGCTCGGGATCACGATCCTGCTGCTCGCTGCGGTGCTCAGTGCGGCGGTTCTGCTGGCACGCGCGCATCTGCAGAGGCGTCAGATCCCGACGTGGGCCGATCGGCTCCTGCACCGCCTGGAGAAGGTGCCGCATTGGCTTCCGCTGCTGCGGTGGACCGCGTTCGCCGCCGGCCTGATTGCCGCCGCGCACTTCGGCGACGCGGCCAGTCTGAAGGGGCAGAACACGACGATCGTCGACATCGAACTGGCCTCCACCAGCCAGGCCTGGCGCGAGTGCGCCTGCGACGAAGCCTTCACCAGGGCTGTCCAGCAGGACTTCTGGTTCATCGCGTCGTACGTTCTGCTGCTCAGCCTGCTCGCGTTGTGGGCCGGTGCGTACTACCGGCTGCCGGCTCTCCGGCGGGCGCGCGTCCCGGTGGCCGTCGCAGTCGTCGTCGCCGGCGGGCTCGACGTCGCCGAGAACATCCTGATGCTCACCGCGGGGGCCTCCGACGGGCCGTGGCGGTTCGTGGCGATCTGCGCCTGGGCGAAATTCGCCATCCTGCTCGTGGCCGTCCTGTACGTCGTCGCCGGGGCGTTCGCGTGGTGGTCGACGCCGCGCTGGATCCGGCTCGCCTCCTGGGCGCTGCCGGAGTACGCACGCAGGGCCGCCGACACCACCGCCGAAGCCGAGCCTTCGCAGGAGGTCACGCAGGAGGCCGCGGGCACCATGACCAAGCGCGGCACGCCGCCCCCGCCGGCGCAGACGAAGTACGGCATCGCGCTGTCCGGCGGCGGTATCCGAGCATCGTCGATCAGCCTCGGCGCGCTCCAGGCACTGGACGACGGGCCACTCGGATGGTCCGGGGCGCGCGCGGTCACGGCCGTGTCCGGCGGATCGAACCTGGCCGCCGGCTGGAGCATCTCACGGTCCGCCTACGACACCGCCGACGGCGGGAATCCGAACCGGGTCCCGCCCGCCGCGCTCGATCCGTTCCCGTGGGCGGGGCTGGACGACGGCACGCTCACTCCGGAGGAGCGGCATCTCCTCGACAACCTCGGCTACCTCGCCTCGAACGAGCCGCGCGGCTCGCACACGGACCCGGCCGCCACGAACGCGGTCCGGACGGGCGAGCAGAACGGCGACGGGGCGTCGTACCGGCCAGCGGTGTTCGCGACGGTCATTGCCGGGCTGACCGTCAACGTGCTCGTGCTGCTGAGCATCCTCTGGGCGATCACCCGTCCGGTCGGCTGGGCGCTGCGCGGGTTCACCGGGCGGGACGGTCAGCTGCCGAAAGGCTCGATGCATGACCTCGTCCAGCAGCATTCGCTCGCACTGCCCGGCATCGTCTTTCTCGTTGTCGGGTTCGTCGTACTGCTGATCTGGGTGCTCGTCGGCCGGGTGCTCATCGGCCCTGCTCAACAGCATGAATGGGCGCGAGTGACACTGCGAACGCTGAAGCGGGCAGCCTACGCCGCCGTCGCTATCGGGGTGCTTCTCGCGCTGACGATCTGGGGATTCGTCGAGCTGGTCGGCGCAGTGGCCTATCTGTCGCTCGCCACGTTGGCGGCCACGGCCGCCGCGAGCGCCGGTCTGGTGGGCTCGATCGTCCGCATCCTGCGCAAACCGGCCACTCGCTTCGCGCCCAAGCTCGGCGGGTTCGCGTTCATCGTGGTCGTGCTCGGCCTGGCTGCGTTGGCGACCTGGACGGCGGCCGAGCAGGGCGTCAGCTGGTCCCGGGACGATCTGGTCAGTTGGCAGTCCGGCTGGAACTGGATCCTCGCCTTGGTGGTGGTGATTGTCGCGCTCCTCGGCCCGAGTCCGGAGAGCTGGGCGTTGGCTCCGTTCTACCGCGGGAAGTTGCGGTCGGCCTACGCCACCTATCGCCTCGAGGACCAACGGCACGTCCATCCGTACGAGAACGACAACGTCGCCGGCACGGACTGGACGCAGCGCGAACCCGGACTGTTCGCATTCAACCAGGCCTCCGATGCCCGGACGCCGCTGGTGGTGTGTACAACCTGCACCGTGGCCTCGCGGGCAGTCCGATCGCATTACGGCACGCCCGCGCTGAGCGTGACGTTCGACCCAGCACGGACCACCTTGCACCTGCCGCAGGACGGACGCGGCAACATCCTCGAGTTCGCCGCGTCGACACGGATTCTCGACCGGCTCGGCAAGCGCCTGCACAAGCGGATCACCACGATGATGGCGGTCGCGATCTCGAGTGCGGCGGTCTCGCCGGCGATGGGCAGGTTCCAGATCGGGCCGACCAGCACGCTACTGACGTTCTTCAACATCCGGCTCGGTGTGTGGATCGCCAACCCGCGGTTCATCGCCCAACTGGAAGCGGCCAACCTGCAGGACCGACCGGACCTCAGCTATGCCCGCACCGGCCTCGGCTATCTGTTCAAGGAGTTCTTCGGTGTCCACGACCTCGACGATCCCTACCTCTACCTGACCGACGGCGGCCACTGGGAGAACACCGGCCTGGTCGAACTGCTCCGGATCTCCGAGATCACCGAGATCGTCTGCGTGGACGCCGACTCCGGCCCGGGTGACGCGACCAGTTCGCTCGGCAAGGCCATCGCGATCGCCCCGAGCGAGTGCGACATCCGGATCGACATCAGCCTCGATCCCCTGCGCGCCGCCCCGAGCGGTTCGCGCGTCCCGGCGTACTCGCCGCGCACGGTGAACATCGGCTTCTTCACCAAAGGCGCGGGCACCTTCACCCAGACGACCTCGGTCGGCATCCTCTGGTACGCCAAGCCCGGGCTCGCCCGGCAGATGCCCGCGGGCTTGCTCGCCTTCCACGAGCGCTACCCGAGCTACCCCAGGGAGTCGACCCTCAACCAGTTCTTCGACACCGCGAGCTTCGTTGCCTACCGCAACCTCGGCCGCTACAACGCCGGCGAGATCCTGCTGGCCCGCAACGCGCTCCAGGAGACGCTCGACACGCTCCTGACGATCGTCCCGCCAGCGGACGTCGACGCCACGTTGACGGCGCTGGCGGGCGATCCGGAAGCGCACTGGGTCGTCGTCGAACTCGCCCGCGCCGCGCACAGCGCCGTACCATCCGACGCCGTCGACGCGAACGCATTGATCCGGGCGTACTGCTGCGCGGTCAGCAACTCACTCGTTCAAACGCTGCCTTGATGCGCCGTTGCGACGTTCTTGACCAGCCACTGCGTCAGCGGGCGTAACTGGGTGAAGGTTCGGAGGACCCGGTCCGCGGCGGCCCCGGTGTGAATCCAGTCGTCGCAGCCGAGGTGTCGTGAGGCGATCAGCGATCGGTGCCGCAGCAGCTCTGCTCGCGGATGGTCGGGCGGGTGTCCGCGCAGCGGTCGCTTCAGCAGGTCGCCCGAGATCTCGAAGCCTTCGCGCTCGAGCTTCCGCAGTACGGCGACCAACCGGCGGCCAGTACCGTCGTCCGCGACCGCGGCGCGGTACCGCTCGATCTGCTCGGGCGGCGCGTACCACCACGCGACGCGGACCTCCAGCCCGTCGAGATCGAACCCCACCGCGAGCTCGACGTTCCGCGCCATCCGGACGATCGCCGACTGCCGCTGCCACGCCGCCAGCAAGACCTCGCCGTATCGCCAGACCGCGAAATCCTCGTACGCCGGATCCGCGTCGGCGACCGTGTTCAGCAGGTCGACCATCGGCTGCCGCACGAGCTCTTCCCGGTCCTTCCGGCACTCCCGCCGGACCTGCTCCGAAGGCTCACCCTCCAGCCGCAGCAGTACGTCGAACGCACCGCGCGGCCACCCCTCGAAAGCCCCAGTCACACCGGCCACCCTATCGAGCGCGCGCGTCACCTCCGCGGTCCAGCCGGAGGCGCCCGGCGACGGCGGCTGCCTGGACCCTGCTCCGGACCCCCAACTTGCCGAGGATGTGGGTCACGTGGACGCTCGCGGTCTTCGGGCTCATGTACAGCGCGCGGCCGATCTCGCGGTTGGTGAGGCCGGCGGCCAGCAACGCCAGGACCTGCTGCTCGCGCTCGGTCAACGCCTTCGGACCTGCCGGGGCTCTGCTGTGTTCCGCGTGGGCGTTGTCCGGGCGTTCGGCATCGATTCGGCCGAGGCGTGCGACGCGATCGATCTCGTGCAGCAGCGGGCCGGCACGCAGCCGCTGCGCGAGCCGGCACGCCGCGACGAGTTGCTGGGCCGCCGAGCGGCGGGCCATCACGCCGCGGCGGCTCGCGAGGATCGCCTCGGCCGCGCGAAACCGTGCGCGCGCCTCGTCGTACGGCCGCCCGAGCGCGAACCACTCGTGGGCCGCGCGCAACCACGGCCGCGGGTCGAAGGAACCCCGAGCCCGCGCTCGCTCGCCGTCGATCACCGCAGCCACGGCGGCGCGCGTCCGGCCGGTCGGTGGGCCGCCGAGATCGGACACCAGCTGTTCGAGGCCGTCGGGTGCGTTCGCCGCGGCGGCCGCTTCGAGACCGGCGAGCAGCAGCCCGACCTCCACGTCTTCGTCGTCGGTGGCCCGCGCGGTCCCGGCAACCGACAGCGCGAGGTCCAGTGCCTCCTGCGCGCGGCCGGTCTGCACCAGGAGCCGCGCCCGCGCCTCGCCGTACGGGCCGACGAACTGCGGCTGGTCGCGCTCGCTCAACGATGCGGCCTGCTGCAGCAAGTGTTCCGCTGTCGCGACATCGCCGCGGGCGAGGTGGACGGGGACCACCATCACCTGGAAGAAGCCGAGCTCGGACAGCTCGGACGGCTCCGACGGCTCACCCAGCCATGCGACAGCCTCGTCCCATCGGCCGGATTCGTAGAGCGCCTGGACGACGTTGCCGTCCATGATGTCCTCCAGCCAGTGCCGGCCGAGCATCAACCGCCGTACCCGCGAACCGACGAAACTCGCCACCCGCGCGGCGCGGTCCGGATTGCCCAGCCGCAGGTACAGATCCGTGAGCCCGACCCCGGCCATCGCAAGATCCTCCGGCTCGGCCACCGCGTGGGCGATCACCAACGCCCGCTGGTGATGATCGACGGCCTCCGCGACCTGTCCTCGCAGGTTCGCCCGAACGCCGAGCAGGAAGTGCGCCTTGCCGACGGTTCGGATGTCTGCGTACCGGGCACCGAGCTCGAGCGCGGTCCGCGCCGGCACCTCGGCCTCGTCCCAGCGTGAACAGGTCCCGAGCGCCATCGCCTCACTGGCACAGATCCTGGCCAACGTCACCGGGTCGTCGGCGGGGACCAGGCGATGAGCGAGTTCGATGTCACTCAAAGCCTGGGCGGTGTCTCCTACCGCGGTGCCGAGCCAGCCGCGCGTCAAGGCCGCGGCCAGGACCTGGTCTGGGGTCTCCGACAGTGTGGTCAGGTCGCCTCGCAGCAGCTCCATCGCCCTGGTGGTCTCACCGACGGAGGCCAGGTGGGTCGCGGCGGAGACGAGCAGCGACAGGCGCTCCGGGATGTCTGCTTGCGTCCCAGCTTGGGTTTCGGGAGCCCATAACGAAGCGGCGACCGCATACCAGTGACCGGCCTCGGCGATGGCATATCCCCGCTCAGCCACGCGCGCCGCCCGTACCGACCAAACCAGCGCCTGCTCGGTGTCTTCAGCCCGCCGGTACTGCTCCGCGATCTCCGCGATCTCCGCCGCCGTCGGCCGCTCCGGCAGCACGGCGGCCAGATTTGCCGCCAGCCTGCCGTGCACCTGTCGGCGGTTCTGCGCGAGCAACGTTTCGTACGCCACCTCGGCCAGCACCGGGTGTCGCGCGAACGCCCCGTGCTTGGGCTCGCGCACCATCACGCCGACCTCGCACGCCTCCCGTACGGCGTCCTCGTCACCGCCGGCCGCCGCCACCGCGGCCTGGTAGCTGTCCACCAGTACGGCGATCGCCTCGCCCACGGCCCGCAGTACGGACTGCGCCGAGGCACGAACTGTGTCGCGATCGCGGTAGGGCACGACATCGGGGAGATCGCGCCACATCCTCGAGGCGGCGGACAGGTACAGGTCGACGACGCGGCCGACGGGGATACCTTGCTCGGCGGCGCGTCGGCCGAGTTCGCGGACGATGGCGATCTCGTGTTCCTTGGGCCGCCGGCCCGAGATCGCGGCATCAGCGAGCAGCGACAGATACTCGACCAGCAACTCCAGCGGTGCCTCGGCGGATCCACCGGCCGCCGCCTGCGCGATCGCCGTCAACCACGCCTCGTCGGCCGCATTCGCACCACCGGACCCCGGCCATTCCACTCGCCTGGAGCCGCCCATCCCAAACCCCTTACGCCCGGCGTGGCCTCAGTACAGCACCCGCACCAACCGCCGACCATAAGCCCCCTCACAACCGCCCACCTCGACAGCGCGTGGCCAGTAGTCGGGGGCGTGAACACCACGCGGACCCAGGCAACAGGAAATAACCCACGCCCACGCCCCGCTTCCTGTCCACACCCCCGGCAACTGGCCCACCGCTACGTGGCATGCGGTGGCCGGGCCGCGGCCGACGGGTCCGCGGTGAGCCAGGACTACGGGTCCCCGGTGAGCCGGACTACGCAAGACCAGCCAGTTGCCGGGGGTATGAACACCAAACCGACCCACGGAACACGAAATAACCCATCCCCAGGCCCCAGTTCCTGTCCACACCCCCGGCAACTGGCCCAGCTGTACGTGCGTTGGTCGGGGGTGGGCGCGGGCGGCGGAGGGTGCGGGTGTCCGGGCCGGGCGCCTCCGCCGTCTGCGCGGGTGTCGCGGGGCCGAGATGTCCGCCCGCACTTGCGCAAGTGCTGTCTCGGCGCCGCCCGGTTCGCCGTTGTCCGTACGGCGGATCGGGATCTGCCCGTCTCCCGGTGCAGGAGGCGTGCTCGACACGTTCCACGATGACGCGACGAGGTCCGAAACGGTACGGGCCTCGTCGGCGATGTCGAACCCAGTGAATTGCCGGGAGTCGGCAACGACATTCCGCGGAGAGATACTTGTGCAGACCAGCCGCTGGCATCGCAAGTGGGCAACGGCACGCGGCGTCGTAGCATCCGTGGAGGACGTGATCACATGCAGCGCAGCTCATCCGTCGGGGGTACGGCGTGATTCGGGTACGCCGCAGCTACGACGACCCGTCCGCCGACGACGGCGTACGGGTGCTGGTCGATCGGGTCTGGCCGCGTGGCCTCCGGAAGGACGCGGCCGCGATCGACGAGTGGAACAGGGATGTCGCGCCGTCCACCGAGCTCCGCAAGTGGTACGGACATGCGCCGGAGCGGTACGCCGAGTTCGAGGCCCGGTACCGCGAGGAGCTCAACGAGGCCATCGCACAAGCCGCACTCAACCACCTCCGCGCGTTGGCCGAGCGCGACAACCTGACCTTGCTGACGGCAACCAAGGATGTGGAGCACAGTCAGGCGGCAGTCCTGGCCAAGCTGCTCAACGAAGCCTGATCGACCGCGCCTTGATCTGCAGCCCGGGCCGTCTGCGATGAACGGTCAGGTACGACAGACCGTCACCACCGGCCGTGACGCTCCGCGTCGAGCCGTGCGGCAGCCAGACGATGTTGCCGGCGGCAAACTCCTGCGATCCATCGGGCGTGCCAATGATTCCGCTGCCGTCCACTACGACCAGGAGTACGTCGAGATCGAGCTCGGTGTGGGTCTCCACCCGCTGCCCGGCCGGTAGGTGGACCAGATTGGCGTCGAGCTGCCGCCCCGGTTCGGCGAGCCTCCATCGAGCGCCGGACGGTACTCGCGGATCGGCGATCAACTCGTTCAGATCCGCCAGCACGCGCACCTGAGCCGCTGTTTGCTCCTCAGTCATCGGCAGCCGGCCGCCCGATGCGTACACGCCACTCGTCGGGCCCGGTCTGCAGATACGCCCAGCTGAACTCACCCGCATGCATCGTCTCGAACTCCCGCCGCAACGGCTTCGGATCATGGCTGTGCACCAGCACGAAGGATTCTCCCGGCGCCAGCCTCTCAAATGTCGCAAACACCCGTGGATGACGCCCACCCCGAGCGATCCGCCGTACGTCGACAAGGCCCGGATCAACTGTCAGCTCACGCGCGCCGTTCATGCCCTGCGGGGACGGATCTTCTGCGTTGGCGAGCGCCGATGCGACGGGAGGGTGCTCGAGGGCCGGTAGCAGCACCGACTCCTCGATGCGGAGTTGTAGATCCAGGCAGGCGGCAAGTGCCGCGCCGAGGCGACCCAGATCGCCGGGGTCGTCAGTAGCCAACTGGTCGATCTGGGTGTTCAACGTGACGGCCCCGATCCGTAGCGCTTCGGCGAGCAGCCGGGTCCTGTCGTTCGCGGCGGCGGGCGTGTGCAACGTCCGGTCGGCGGTGATCAGATACTCGCGGAGCTCCCGATCACAGAACTCCACCAGCGCCGACTCGTCCGGCCGGCTTGCCAGTTCGGCCAGGCGTTGGCGTAGCCGGTCGTGAGTCGCGCGGAGCTCCTGCCGAGCGATCACCTCCGGATCCGACCCGACCTCTTGGATGAAGATCTCCGTGGTCGCCATACCGCCCCCTTCGCACTGTTTCGTCTATTTATTACATGTGCTATTTGTAGTAAATACAAGAGCTGAGGAGGCGTTGTGACGTACGTGATCGCGTTGCCGTGTGTCGACGTCAAGGACCGTGCTTGCGTCGACGAGTGCCCGGTCGACTGCATCTACGAAGGCGGCCGGTCGCTCTACATTCATCCGGACGAGTGCATCGACTGCGGTGCGTGCGAACCGGTCTGCCCGGTCGAGGCGATCTTCTACGAGGACGATCTGCCTGAGGAGTGGCAGGAGTACCAAGGCGCGAACGCCGACTTCTTCGAAACGCTCGGCTCGCCCGGCGGGGCGTTCAAGGTCGGCGCGCTGCCGCACGATCCGCCGCTGATTGCCGCCTTACCGCCGCAGGAGCAGGCAAGCTGATTCCATGGCTCACTCCACGGCCCAGCCCGACCGCGACACCGCCGACCGCAGCACCGTCGGCCGCAGCACCGTCGGCCAAAACGACGCCGGCCGAAGCGTTGTCGACCGACCGCGACGACAGGCCGTCCTCGACGCCCTGCGCGGTGCGCCCGCCCCACTGGGCGTCAGCGATCTCGCCGAGCGGCTCGCTCTGCACCCGAACACGGTCCGCTTCCACCTCGACGTACTCGTGACGCAAGGCCTGGTCGACCGCGAACTGGAGAAGCCGGCGGGGCGCGGCCGCCCACGGACCGCGTACGCCGCACATCCGGGGATGGATCGCAGCGGCCCGCGCCAGTACCACCTGCTGGCGAAGATCCTACTCGGGCAACTGACGACCAGCCCAGATCCAGCCGCCGCGGCCGAGGAAGCCGGCCGCGAGTGGGGAGGCTACCTGATCGAGAACGTACCGCCGACCCATCGACCGGACGCCACCGAGTCGACTCGGCGTCTGAACGCGATGATGACCGACCTCGGCTTCGCACCCGAGATCGACAACTCCTCCCCCAACAGCATCCGGCTACGGCACTGCCCTTTCCTGGAGCTCGCGGAGGAGTACTCAACCACGCTCTGCCCGCTACACCTCGGCCTGATGCAAGGCGCCCTCCAAACGATCCGCGCCCCCATCACTGCGCACACCCTCGAACCCTTCGCCCAGCCCGACGCGTGCGTCGTTCACCTGACCGATATGCCCTGAGTCGCCTGATCCAGCAACGCTTCGGCCAGGTCTCGCCCGTCGCGGAGGGGCCGGGTGTCGTTGAGTGACGTCGACAGAGCGCGCGCCCCCTCAAAAATCAAAGCCAGCCGGCGACCCAGCACCTCAGGCTCCTGCGCACCCGCCTCGGCCGCGGTCTCGATGAGCCGCTTCGCGAAGCGCTGCTTGTGCCGCTCGACCAGAACCGTTGCCTCCGGCATCGTCCCCGCGGCCTCGACCGTGACGTTGTGCAGCGGGCAACCCCGTATCGTCCCCGCCGCATCCAGCGCCACCTCGACGAACAGCCCGAGGATCCGCTCCCGTGGACTCAGCGCAGCCTGCTCGAGCGACGCCTCAGCGGCGAGCACCCCGTCCGATTCGAGCCGCTCGAGGTACGCCCTGACCAACTCGTCCTTGCTGGCGAAGTGCTGATAAAGGGTCCGCGTCGACACCTGCGCGGTCTCGGTCAGCTTCGCGATCCCGGTTGCCTGTACGCCGTCGCGCGCGAACAACTGCACCGCCGTGCGCAGGATCCGCTCGCGCGCACCGCGCCCGCCGCTGCGCTCCCCAGCCGCGTCACTCATGGCGCAAGTATAGCGATCACTGTACTTCGCGGCAGTCGCGCCCTACCGTCGAAGTACAGCGATCACTTTACATCTCCTGGAGAAGGAAGCTCCGATGTCCGACGTCATCGCAGTACCCCACGAAACCGTCCGCTGGTCGATCCCGACCGACGCCACGTTCGAGGACTTCCGCGCGCGATACGAGGCCGCCGTACCGGCCCTGGATCTCGCCGAAGCCGCGAAAGCCCGCGCGGAGCGGCCGAGCTGGGACGCCATCCTCGCCGCGACGGCCAAGAGCGCACCGCACGGATTTCTGCGGTACTGGAGCACCGACGCCGGCGACATCATGCGCCTCGCGGGCGACGACGGCCTGTGCGTCACGTACCTGATGGGCAACCACACGATCGCCGAACGGATGTACCGGCACGACCCGACGGTGATGCTCTACGCCCCGTTGCGCACCACGATCCACCAGGACCGCGAAGGCGTCACCCGCTTCTCGATCGACCAGCCCAGCACCCAGTTCTCGAGCTTCGGCATCGTCGACATCGCCGCCGTCGGCCGCGCACTCGACTACAAGGTCGCCAACCTCCTCCGCGACCTCGACGTCGCAGTACCGCCAGGCCTGCTCACCGAGAGCTGAGGACACCGTTGCGAAGCGGCCGGATGCCGTCAGCGGAGGCGGGCGAACTGGCGCGGGGTGGCTACTTGGTAGGGCTCGACGAGGGCTTTGAAGAGGTCGCTGGGTGGGAGGCCGAGTTCGCGGTCGAGCATCGCGCGGTACTGCTCGTAGTGCCGCACCGCCTCGACGATGTCACCGTCGTCCAAGTGCGTCTGCACAATCACCCGGTGGGCACTCTCGTGCAGCGGTTCGATCGCCGTCGCGGCGCGGGCGGCCTGTAATGCCTCGTGGTTGCGCCGCTGCCCTCGCCGGTACGCCGCCAGTGCGTCGAGCGCACCGAGTCGCAAGAACTGCAACCGCTCGCGAGCGGCCAGCACCCAGTCGTCGTACCAGCCCGGCAGCAACTCCGCGGAGTGCAGGACGGCGGGCGCGGCATGGTCGACCATGTCGTCGGTCAGTTCGGCGGAGTGGATCAGCTGTTCGGCGCTCGTCCGCAGACGCTGCGCGTCGACCTCGACATTCGATGCCAGGGCCAACGAATCGTCGTCGACTTCCAGCAATTGCGGTACGGAGGAGTGCCGGTGGTGCAGCCGCCACAGCACGGCACGTAACCGGGCCGACGCGACGTTGTCGGTGCAGTCGGGCCACAAGGTCGCGGCCGCCTGCGTGCGCGGACATCTACGGTGCAGCGCGAGCAACGCGATCAGATGCTGTGGACCTGACGGCAACTTGATCCGTGCCGGGTCAGGGTTGTCGTTCCTGGTGGTCAGTAGCCAGTCTCCCAGCAGTTGCAGCTGGACCTCGCAGGCGACGGAAGTTCGCACCGCCGGCCTCCCCACGTCTCATGACGGTGAGCCGCTGCGGACCCCTTTTCCCCTCAGCGCTGGGCGCCCGCCACCGTCCGCTCCGCGTGACGATCGGGACACCACATGCCACCGCCCCCTACAGCACCATTCGGCAGGATGGGCCCGATGTCAACCCTGACGGCCCGATCGGGTACGGCGTGTGTCGGCGCCGGCCCGCCAGGCCACCCTCCGCTAGCGCTCGGGTGCTGAGCGCTGCAGAAATCCTTCGAGCCAGTCGCGAACCTCGCGGTACACGTCGTCCGCGGAGGCGACGACGACACTCGTTTCCGCGTCCACGTCGAGGTCGTCCCGGCGCGAGATCCGCGCCCGCAGGCCGACGTCGGCCGGCTCCCGCCAGACCCTGATCACCAGCGCGGCCGCCCCCACCGGCTCGGCCGGTCCTTGCTCGGTCATGATCCACTCCCCCGCGGGCCGCACACCTGCCTGTCCCGGACCTCACGGTCACGCATCACCGGAAGACCCACGTTGAAGGCAACGATCCCCTGACGACAGGCGTTACGTCGACCTCCGGAGTCCTGACAACGCTGTGACAACGCCGAGACAACGCCGTGACAACACACTGAGGATGCACGGGGGCATGCACTGATCGTGAACACCGATCAGGGCGGAGGGGAGGTGTGACTGATGAACGAGTTGCTGACAAGCGTCGACCTCGACCTGGAGGAGGTCCAGGTTCTTCCGGAGCGTGAGGCGCTGGGGGCGTACAACTGGGCGAACATCTACGCGTCCAACACGGCGGTGGCGCTCAACGCGTCGTCGTACTGGTCCGCGGCCAAGGCTGCGGCGTACCAGTCGATCTACGTCAACCAGCACTAACCGGAACCGGCGGGTGGGCGGCGATGAGGATGGGCGCCGCCCACACGCCACCAGGCTCAGGGAGTTCAGATGACGGAACTCGGAACGATCTCCCGTACGGAGGTCGCGAGCCAGTCCGCCGAGCTGTTACCCGCTCGGGAGGCGCTGGCACTCGTCAACTTCACCAACATCACCGCGGTGAATGTGGCGATCGCGGTGAACGCGGCATCGGTCGGCTCGACCGCGGCCGCCAACGCGATGCAGTACATCGTCGCGTATCAGCACTGAACAACCGCGGGCGGGGGACCACGACGGCCCCCGCCCCAGGTCGAGGGCCGGCACATCATGACGACGAACGAGTTGGCGCACAGCACCGTGCCGCACTACGGCGGGCCGCGGCCGAGCCGTGCTGCCGGCGTCCGCCTGCTCGGCAGGTACGAAGGCTCAGGGTTTCGCGACGAGCGCTACCTGGCAGCGCGCGCCGATCGGCAGATGGTGCTGCTCACGAAGCTGCTGTACCTGATCGTCGAGCACGCGGACGGGCGTACGTCCCTCGACCTGCTCGCGGACCGGGTCAGTCGGGCCTACGGGCGCCGCCTCGAGTCCGACGACCTCGTCCGCCTCATCGACGAACGGCTGGCGCCGTCCGGGCTGGTTGCCCTGCGCAACGGCGCACCGATCGGTCATCGGCGAGCGGATCCCCTGCTTGCGTTGAGTCTTCGGGGCATCCTGTTGCCGACCGCCGCCGTACGGGTGGTGGGGCGGACCTTCGCTCCGCTCTTCCATCGACCCGTGGTCGCGTTGGTGCTGCTCGCGGTGATCGCCTTCGACACGTGGGTCGTCACCCACCTGTCCGTGACCGATGTCTTCGCCGCGCTCATCACACCGAGCGGAGTACTGGCGGTCCTGATCCTGCTGCTCGTCGCGACGTTGTTCCACGAGTTCGGCCATGCGGCAGGGTGCACGTACGGCGGTGCGAAACCAGGGCCGATCGGCGTCGGGATCTATTTGTGGATCCCGGCGTTCTACACCAACGTCACCAACGCGTATCGGCTCAACCGTGCCGGGCGGCTACGGACCGATCTGGGTGGTGTGTACTTCAACACGGTGTTCATCGTCGCCGCGGCAGGCGCGTACTTGTGGACGGGTTGGGCGCCGCTGCTCACGATCGTTTTCCTGTCGCACCTGGAGATCGTGCAGCAACTGCTGCCGGTGATCCGCTTCGACGGGTACTACATCCTCGGCGATCTGGCCGGCGTACCGAACCTGTTCGGGCACGTGCGTCCGATCATCCGGAGCCTGCTCCCGCACCGACGCGACGATCCGGCCGTGCGCCAACTCCGGCTCCGGACGCGCGTGATCGTCACCGCTTGGGTGCTGGTCACCGTCCCGAGCTTGTTCATCGGCCTCGGGGTGATCCTCTGGAACGCGCCCGGGTACCTGAGCCGCTTCGTCGATCGCGCGACCCAACTGGTGACCGATGCGGGCGCGATGTTCGGTGCGGGGCAGCTCGGGGCGGGGGCCCTCGCGATTCTCTCGCTGCTGGCCATCACGCTCCCGATCGTCGGCCTCAGCGTCGTACTGGCCAAGTCGCTGCTGCATCTCGTACGGGCGTACCGGGCCCGCAAGACCGGGTTGCCACCGGCCGAGGAGGAACCGATGAACCAGGCTGACGAACCGTTCGGCGCCGCGGCGTTCACCGAGGACCGGATGCTGCAGCGCCGCGTCCCGCCGCCGACCCACGGCTGGCGCCACGGGCTGTACTTCGTGACCAGCGGCCGGATCAACGTCGGCCCGAGTCCCGCCGAGCAACGCGAGCTGGAACGCATCGAGCGCGTGCGGGCTCCGTTGCGAGGACCTCGGCGGGTCGTGACGTTGAGCCGCAAGGGCGGTGCCGGAAAGACGACCACGACACTCATGCTCGGGCACACACTCGCCATCCACCGCGGCGATCGAGTCGTCGCACTGGATGCCAATCCGGACGCCGGTTCGCTCGTCTATCGGGTACGGCGTGAGTCGCCGGCCACGGTCACGAACCTGCTGGGCGAGCGTGACCTGATCACGAAGTACGCCGACCTGCGCGAGTACACCTCCCAGGCGCCGAGCCGGCTCGAGGTGATCGCGTCCGACGACGACCCGACGATCAGCCAGGCGCTCGGCGACCGCGACTACCGCGTCGTACTCGACCTGCTCACCCAGCACTACAACCTCATCCTGGTCGACACCGGCACCGGCATCCTCGACGGTGCGATCCAGGGCATCCTGCGCGAGGCCGACCAGATCGTTGTCGTGATGCCACCCGCGCTCGACGGCGCCCGGGTCGCCGCCGGAACGCTCGACTGGCTCGATCAGCACGGTCACGCGGACCTGGTGTCGTCCGCCGTGGCCGTCATCAACACCACCCGGAACCGGCAGCGCTGGGTGCAGCTCGACGAGATCGAGAAACACTTCTCGGCCCGCTGCGCCGGCACCGTCCGCATCCCCTGGGACCCCGCCCTCGACAGTGGCGCCGCCGTCGACCTCAACGATCTGCGCGCTGCCACTCGCGACGCCTACCTCGAACTCGCCGAGCTGGTCGCCGACGGATTCACCTTCAACCGCTGGAACGCCGGCTCGCTCACCAAACCGTCCACCACCGTTCAAGGAGCGCCATGACCAACCGCCTGCAAGCGATCCTCGTCGTCGCATCCCTCGTGTCCGGTACGGCCGGTGCCGCGACCATGCTCACCGCCCGCGACGGCCGCGACTTCGACCTGGTCGCGTCCGCGAACCCGGGTACGCCAGGAAGCAGGGACACCGACCGCACCGCAATGTTCGAGCGCGCCCGCGGCCGAACGGCACAGGCCGACGCCGTCGCCAGTGCGTCCGCCACCTGCGACGGCTGCCGCGGTACGGCGGCCACGGTCCAGGTGATCTACGTGAACAAGGCGAAGCGGCCGACCGCGGACAACCTCGCGAACGCCTGGTCGACCTGTACCAACTGCCGAGCGACAGCCGTCTCGGTGCAGGTGCTCGTGGTACGTCCCGGTGTTTCGGTCGCCGCCCAGAACCGGGCGTTCGCGGTCAACGCGTCGTGCTCCGGCTGTACGTCGGCCGCGGTCGCCGTACAGCTCGTTGTGGTGACCAACAAACATCGAACCCTCTCGCGGAAGGGCCGGCAGCAACTCGAAGCGCTCGCCAACGAGCTGCAGAACCAGCTCACGAACCGGACCAAGGCGAAGCTTCTCGCAGCGCCCAAGAACAGCGACTCGACCGGACTCGAAGCAGTGGTCCGCAAGGAACTCAAGCCGCTCAGTGTGAAACCCCACATCTCCGTCCAGACCCGCTGACGGGAGGCGACGCGATGCCCCTCCACCCCGCATCGCAGCACGGCCTCCCCCTCGCGGCCGCCGCGCTCGTCGCCTGTGCCCTGACAGGCTGCGAGCCCACCGACCCCCCGGGCGGCGGCAGCAAGGGACGGCCGATCACCTCACAATCCGGAGCCACGGTGAAAATCACCACCTCCAAGAAGACCTGCTGGTCAGGCCAAATCGGCACCACCACCCGAAAAGGCTGCGGCTCCGCCACCATCCAGCTCAAGTCCTCCAAAGGCACCTACACCGTCAACATTCACAAAACCACCGGCGCCGACGGCCTGACCGTCGCGCTGGTAGTCAACGGCAAGAGGGTCAACAGCACCCACAGCAACTCCAGCAGCACCGTCGCGATAACCCACACCAGCAACTGATCTGTCACCCATCTCTACGGCGGTACGGCGGTACGGCGGTACGGCGGTACGGCGGTACGGCGGTACGGCGGTACGGCGGTACGGCGGTATGGCGGTACGGCGCGGTGCTGCGCGGTGCTGCGCCGCCGCCGCCCGAGGAGTACCGGTGCGTCCACCCGAAGGTGGGTTCACCCACGCTGTTGTGGGTTCCCCACCCTGCAGACGGGTCAGGAACCCACAACACGGTGGGTAAACCCACCGCGCGAGCACGTGTCGGGGCGCGGTGGTAGGGCGCGGACGGTGGAGGTTTGAGAGGCGGCCAGCTCTCCTGACTTCGTACCCGAAGGCGTCGGCGAGCTTGCGCTGCAGGGCGGATCGGTTTTGCCGCGTGGATGGTTGGAGGCCATTCGACGGCGGGCACGGCCGGGAGGCCTGCCCGCCCGGCGGGGGCCTGCCCGCGCGGCGGGGGCGTTGAACAGGAAATAACCGGTGTACGCCCACCGCTTCCTGTTCAAGCCCCCGGCAGTTGGCGATGGGAGGCGGATGTGGTCCAGCGCGCACGCCGGCAACGCGCATACCGCCACCGCGCGGCGCGGCACCGCGCGGCCCGGCACCGCGCACTGGCACCGCGCACTGGCACCGCGCGGCCCCGGCAGCGCGCACACTGGCACTGCGTCGGACACAGACACCGCGCCGGGCGCCGGCACCGTGTGCACCCGGGTCGGTTCAGCCACCACACAGAGGTGCGGCGGCCGCCCTGATGGGACAGTCTCCTGATCCAAGCTCGCGTTTGGCCGCGCGTCAGTGGCCTACTCGTCAGGCTGTCTTGAGGAAGATCGGGTTGGAGTAGAACCAGAGGTCGTCCCAAGGGCTTTCGAGGCCGTCGGCGGCCGGTTCGGCCTCGTCGGTGCTGGTGCCGCGGACTCGGAGGTAGCAGTTGGCGGTGACGTCGCGCAGCGTGTGGCGCACGACGTATTCGGAGCCGACGCGGCGGAAGTCGGACTTGCCGTAGCGGGCGACGACCTTGGTGGTTGGGTTGGTGGCGGCGTCGCGGTCGGAGACGGGGCCGGTGATCTCGCCGACGATCAGGTCGACGCGGTTGACTTCGGGGCGATCGCCGTTCCCGTTGCGTCCGGTGAGCGGCCGGAACCGGATCTCCACCGTGACGTCGTTGTCGCGGCGGTTGGTGATCGTGAGCTGCTGCCCGACGGTCGCGATCTGCCGGCCATTGGTGGCGGCGATGTCGAGTCCGGTGATCAGGTCGCCGGTCGTGACGAAGATCCGACCCGTGCGCAGGCCGTCCATGATGTCGGCGTAGTCCTGCCGCGCGTTGACGTACGTCTTGGAGTACTCACCCGGCCAGAAGTCCGAGCCACCGCGTGTCCAGTGTACGTGCGAGTCCGAGGTGGCGGTGATCCACCACTTGCGGCCCTCGCCCAGCAGCGAGTCCCACAGCCCGCCGACGATCGCGGTCATCTGGTCGTAGCCGCCGTGCGTCGGGTAGCTGCCGTACCCGCCGCGGGCGCCGCCGTTCAGCGGGCCGGCCTGGTGACCGGGCGCACCCTCGAACCCGACGTACACGTCCGGGGCGGCGTCCTGGTTGTTCCGGAACTCGTGCGGCGTGTCCTGGCCCCAGACGCCGAGGCCGGTCGCGGAGCGGGCGGCGTGATGGGCGATCACCAGCGGCTTCGCGGTCAGGTTCTTCGCGTAGTTGAGGAATTCGACCATCTTCGACTCGGTGTCCCGCGACCGGTCGGCGGGAAACGGGTCGTTCTTCGCGAAGCGCGATTCCAGGTCATACAGCAGCTGGGCCTCGTTGTCGCGGCGCGGGATCATCAGCGTGTGGTGGTCCATCGCCGGCGCGTCGAACTCCATCCCCCAGAACTGCAGTACCTCGGGAACGAGCCGGCGTGACTTCAGCAGGTCCGGGTACGCGAGCTCGAGGTTGACCTTGGAGTGCGTCGGACCGCCGTGGTCGGTGCACATCACCCACGACAGCCCGAAGCTCTTCGCCATGATCGCGTTCGTCACGATCGGGTACACCGCGTCCGCGCCCTTGGTGAAGATCGGCGGGTTCTTGGTGGTGTCGAACCGGCCTGAGTACTCCGAGTGGATGTGGTGATCGCCCGCCCGCCATGCCCGGCCGCGCCCCGCACCGCCGGGCTGCGGACCGTGCGCGGAGGCAGCGAACGCCGTACCCGGGATCGCGGTCGCGGCGGCCAGCGTGGCACCGACGCCGCCGACCTTCATCAACTGCCGGCGCGAGAGCCCGGCCGTGGTGCTGTCCTGCGGATCGGCCGCCTCGAAATCAACCGCTTCGTGGTGGTGGTCGTGGCCGTGATCATGATCGTGCACAACAACTCTCCTACGCTGAAAGGACGGACAACCGCATCCCACGCGCACCCCGTGAACACCGTCTGAACTCCGATCGACCGCACGCCGAACGCAACCGCCACTCAGGCCACCGACACGGCGGGTAGGAATCCCTTTGACGGTGCGTGAACGGGGGTGGACTTTCGCCGAATTCGGCAGTTCTCTGGAAGCGTGGATTCCATCGACCGATGGCTGCATCGGCGGCACGAGGAGTTCGTCGAGGGTGGGGAGCAGCAGCCGGTACGTGGGCTGGTCGCGGCATCGTGGAGTCGTTCGATCGCGGCCGGGCTGCGATCCGACGCGGCCGCACCGTTCGCGTTCCGGGCCGACGAGTTGGCGTCGTACCGGGCCGAGCACCCGCTGGCCGCGGTCTTCCCGATGCTGTACGACGTTCTCGGCCGAGCGGCTGTGGACAGTGACTACGTGATGGCCGTCGGCGACAGCGACGGCCGGCTGCTCTGGGTATGCGGACGGCCCGACGTACTGCGTGCCGCGGACGGGATCCACTTCAGCGAAGGCGCGTGGTGGGCCGAACGCCAGGTCGGCACGAACGCGCTCGGTACCTCGCTCGAAGTGGCCGCACCGATCCAGATCCGATCGGCGGAGCACTTCACCACGCTGGTGCAGCCGTGGTCCTGCGCGGCGGCGCCGATCTACGACCCGGACACGCAGCGGCTCCTCGGCGTCGTCGACATCACCGGCGGCGTCGACGCCGGTTCACCCCAGTCGCTCGCTCTCGTCCGGGCCGCCGCCCGCATGGCCGAGGCCGAACTCGGCCGGCTGACCATCCTGCGCAAACTGACCGGCGACACCGGCCGCCGGATGCAGATCGCCGCGCTCGGACGACCGGATGCCGAAGTACGTGTCGACGACCGCGACGTCCGACTCAGCCGCCGGCACAGCGACATCGTCGTACTGCTCGCCGAACATCCCGAGGGCCTCACCGCCGAAGAGCTGTCCGATGCGCTGTACGGCGAGACCGACCACCGATCCTCGCTCCGCGGCGAGATGACTCGGCTGCGCGCGCTACTGGGCGCTGACGTCGTCGAGTCCCGCCCGTACCGGCTGCGCCGCGACATCAGCGCCGACTGGCTCGATACCGCCGACGACCTCGACTCGCACCTGCTCTCGTCGGCGCTGCGCCGGTACGCCGGGCCGCTGCTGCCGCAATCCGACGCGCCCGGTGTCGTTGCCTCGCGCAACCGCCTCGAGAACCGGATCCGCAGCGCCGTACTCATGACGCACGACGTCGATCTGGTCGTCGCCTGGACACGCTCGTACGCCGGCGTGAACGATCTGAGCGCGTGGGAGCACCAACTGACACTGCTCTCGCCGGGGTCACCTCTATGGCAGTCGACCTGGTCCGAAGTACGGCGACTCCGCCGCGACTACGGCCTGGACGAAGCGGAAAGCTGACGTGGGGACGACCGGCCGAGGCCCACGGTCCCCACATCAGGCTCAGCACACCCGGGATGGTTCAGCACACCCGGGATGGTTCAGAACACCCGGATCGCGATCTCGGCCGGCGCGGACAGCAGCTCGTCGATCTCGTCGTCGAGTTTGACCAGGGTGACCGAGGCCCCGGCCATGTCCAACGAGGTGCAGTACTCACCGACGTAGTTGCGCCGTACGTTGATCCCCTGGTCGGTCAGCACCTGGTGCGCCCGCCCGTACAGCAGGTACAGCTCGCTGATCGGCGTGCCGCCCAGGCCGTTGATCATCAGCGCGACGTCGTCACCGGACTCGTACGGCAGGTCCGAGCGGACCGCCTCGAGCATCTGGTCGATGATCTCGTTCGCCGGTGCGAGCTTCTCCCGGCTGCGCCCCGGCTCACCGTGGATCCCGACACCCATTTCCATCTCGTCGGCCCCGAGCTCGAACAGCGGGGAGCCCTTGGCCGGCGGGGTGCAGGCGGTCAGGGCCATCCCCATCGTGCGCGTCACCGAGTTGACCTTCTCGCCGATCCGGACCACCTCGTCGAGCTCCGCGCCCTGTTCGGAGGCTGCGCCGACGGCCTTCATCACGAAGAAGTTGCCGGCCACACCACGCCGGCCGACGGTGTACGTCGAGTCCTTGACCGACACGTCGTCGTCGATGATCAGCGTCCGCACGTTCAGCCCGTCCGCGACGCTGAGCTCCTGGGCCATGTCGAAGGCCATCCGGTCACCGGTGTAGTTGTTGACCAGCAGCAAAACGCCCTTCGGCGACGCGAGCAGCTTCGTGGTCTCGTACACGTACTCCATCGGCGGCGCCGCGAAGACGTCCCCCGGACAGGCTGCGTCGAGCATCCCCTTGCCGACGGTCATCACGTGCGCCGGCTCGTGCCCGGACCCCGAGCCCTGGATGATCGAGACCTTGTCGTCGCGCGGTGCGTCCGTGCGCATGATCAGGTTGTACTCCGGGACGTACCGCAATGTCTCGGGATTGGCCAGCGCGATACCTTGCAGCATCTCCGGCACGTAGTTCTTCGGATCGTTGACGAACTTCTTCATCTGGAGCCCCTCCCCTTCCAGCTCTGTGCAATCTGCTCCATCAGGACGGCGACCGCGACGGCTCCCGCATCGACCGATCCCCGGCTGCGCTCGCCGGTGTACGCGGCCCGGCCGCGCATCGCGACCATGCCCACCGTCGCGTCCGCCGCCGAACGCGCGGCCGCGGCGGCCCGGTCCACGACTTCGTCGCTGTCGAGGCCGGCCTCGAGCGCCTCCTCGATGGCGTCGGTCATCGGGACCAACGCGTCGAGCAGGGTCTTCTCCCCCAGGTCCGCACCGCCGCGGGTCTTGATGCCCTCGATGGCGGCCCGCAGGATCGCCACCACAGTCGCGCCGTCCAGGCTCGTGGCGGTTCCGGCGGTCATTCCGGCGCGCAGGAACGCGGTGCCCCAGATCGGCCCCGAGGTGCCACCGATCCGCGACGTCACCAGCATCCCGACCTTCTTCAGGAACGTGCCGATGTCGGTCCGGTCGAGCTCGCCGTACTGGTCCTTGAGCTTCTCGAAACCACGAGCGAGCGAGTACCCGAAGTCGCCGTCGCCGACCACCGAGTCCAGGTCGCCGAAGTACTTCTCGTTGGCGAGGCAGGTGTCGATGATCGTCGTCATCACCAGGTCGACGTCGCTCCAGCTGTCCGTCATGTCAGCCCTCCTTGGGTACCCGGCCGGTCAGCCGGGAGAGATCGGCGAGCTCGAGCGCGTCCGCCGGGGCGACCCCCCAGGGATCGGCGAGGACCTCGAGGCGCTCGCCGCCGGGGTCGCCGAGGCTGGTGACGACGAGCGCCGCACCGGTGAAGTCCTCGTCCCGCGTGTAGCCGCTCACTGTGACCACGGTCGGCAGCCCCGCGCCGGTGGCCGCCAGCAGACCGTTGCGCGAGTCCTCGACGACCAGGGTGTCGGCCGGGTCCAGGTCGAGCTCCCGTACGGTCAGCTCGTACACCGCCGGATCGGGCTTCTTCCGCGGTACGACGTCTCCGGCGAACACCGGGATCGTCGCCGCCAATTCGTCCCCCACCGCGCCCGCGAGCACCGCCCGTACCGACGGCTCCGCGGACGTCGACGCCACAACCACGGTCCAACCGGCCGCCAATGCATCGGTGATGATCCGTCGTACGCCGGGACGCGGCGGGATCACGCCCGCGGCGACCAGGTCCGTGAACGTCTTCGTCTTCGCCCGATGCCAGGTCGCCACGACGTCGGCGCGCTCCTCGGGCGTCGCGGGCGAGCCGGCCGCACGCCATACCTCCGGGTCGTCGAGCACCGTGGCCAGGCGTTCCTTGCCGCCACCGATGCGCAGCAGCCGGCCGTATTCCTCGACCGACCAGCGCACCGGCAGACCGAACTGCTCGAACGTCGCGTTGAACGCCGGCAGATGCCCGTCGCGTTCGGTGTCACCCAGTACGCCGTCGCAGTCGAAAATCAGCGCGGTCATGCCCGGCCGCCACTGCCGAACATCTCGATGTGCTCCACCGCCATCGCCTTCACGGCCGCGTGAATGTGGCGGAACAACGTCGGCGGATCCCACTTGTCGGTTGCCCGCGCCTGCTCCAGATGTTCGAGCGACGACTTCATGTAGGCGACCTTGAGCGCGGTGGAAATGTTCACCTTCGCGCAGCCGCGGCTGATCAGGTCCCGGAACTGCTCCGGCGTCAGCCCCGAGCCGCCGTGCAGCGCCATCGGAATCCCGGTCGCCGCGACCAGATCGGTGATCCGCTGCGAATCGAGCTCCGGCCTCGACCGGTAGATGCCGTGCGCGTTGCCGATGGCGGGCGCGAACACGTCGACTCCGGTCGTCTCCACGAACATCGTGGCGACCTCCAGCGACTGACGCTCCGACTCGGTGTCCGATCCCACGCCGTCCTCGACGCCGGTGATCCCTTCGATCTCACCTTCGACGTGAGCGCCGTACTTCCGCGCCTCGGCGACCACCTCGACGGTCTGACGCTGGTTCTCCTCGACCGGCAACGCCGACGCGTCGAACAACACCGAGTTCCAGCCCGCCTCGAGACACGAACTGATCACCGCCCGATCCGGACAGTGATCCAAATGCAGCGTGACCGGAACGGGCACCGGCGCGACGGTCGCGTCGAACATCGCCTTCAGTACGTCGCGCCCGACCGACTTCACGGTCTTCACCGACGTCTGCACGATCAGCGGCGACCTCAACTCCACCGCGGCGTCGACGACGGCGCGCAAGCTCAGCTCGTCCACGATGTTGATCGCCGGAACCGCGTACCCCTTGGCGAGAGCTTCGTCCACAAGCTCCTTCAACGGCGCAACAGGCATGCTCCCCTCCCCCGAAAGCTCACCCCCACCCTGCCTCCCGCAACGCTGCAAGAACGCTGCAACGGCGGCAGTTCTACCGAGATTGGTGCGCCGCCGGCGGGCGATCGAGGAAGTAGGTCCGCATCGGGCCCTTGCCCTTGACCTCGATGGCGCCGCGTGGGCGTACTGCGAACTCCGGTCCGAGCGCGGCGGCCACGCGTCCGGTGACCTGGATCTCGCCGGGGACGCCGTGCGACTCCATCCGGCTCGCGGTGTTCACGGTGTCGCCCCAGAGGTCGTAGATGAACTTGCGTCGCCCGATCACGCCGGCCACGACCGGACCCGAGTCGATGCCGATGCGCACCGCGAGCCATTCCTGACCGGGCAGCGCCGCGATGCGCGCAACCTCGGACCGGAGCGCGAGCGCCGTACGAACAACCGCCGCGAGATGGTCCGGCCGCGGGGTCGGCAGGCCGCCGACCAGCATGTACGCGTCCCCGATCGTCTTGATCTTTTCGACGCCCTCGGAGTCGGCGATCCGGTCGAACGCGGAGAACACGTCGTCCAGCAGGTTCACGACGTCCGCCGCCGGCATCGCCGCCGACCGCTCCGTGAAGCCGACGATGTCGGCGAACAGCACGCTCACCGCGTCGTAGTGCTCCGCGATCACCCCCGGCTCGGTCTTCAGCCGCTCGGCGATCGGCTCCGGCAGCACATTGAGCAGCAGCCGCTCCGAACGCTCCCGCTCGGCCTGGAGGTCCCGATGCGCTCGTTCCCGTTGCTCCACGAAGTAGCCGAGCATCACGTACGCGCTCACCATCACCCCCGCGATGTTCAGCACCAGGAAGGTGACCTCGAAGCTGGGTGGCAGCTCCGACGGGGATCGCGCGAGCCGGGAATCGAGCACTGCGAGTACGAGCAGCTCGACGAAGAACGCCACCAGCCACGGTACGGAACGCCGGATGCCGAGCAGGGCGAGCGCCGCCAACGGCGTGAAGATCGCCCAGAGGATCATCGCGCTCGAAGCCACAAAGCCGCCGAGCGACACCTGCAACAGAGCCGGCAGCACGAGGAACGCGACCATTTGCGTATTGCGGAACATTGCGAACCGCCGCGTCCGCGCCAGCACACCCAGACCGACGAGCGTGATCACCTGGTAGAGCCCCGGAATCGCCGCCGACACCGGGTCGCCGTACGCGAGGTACGTCGTCACCCAAACCGTGGACAGCGCCGCTATCAACAACGACGAAAAGATCAGCGTCCCCTGCCGCAAGCGCTCGTCATGGCTGTCACCAGGCCGAGCCCCAAGATCTGCCAGCCGCTCCAACCAGCGCCCAACACTCCACCCGGCCTGACCCCCACCATGCAGCCGGGTCCCTATCACAGGAGACTCATCAGCACGCGCTCTACTCGCCCCCTAGCAATCCCGCACCCCAGGGACCCGTCGCGGGCGAGCCGAGACGGGTCGCTGGTTGCGTGTCAGTTCGGTTGGGTGCCTGTCACTATCACCTCGGCCAGGCTGATCACGCCGGCGCTGGTGGCCGGCGACTGTACCTTGACGTAGCGGGCCACGGTGTTGGTCGACAGGCTGGTGACCGGCCCTGGCGTCGGCCCGAGGCTCAGCTTGGTCACCGTGGAGTCGGCCATCAGCTGGTTGTAGCTCCGGCCCGACATGCTGGCGGTGGACAGGAACACCACCGCGTTGTTCAGCTTGTTGGCCGAGGCATCAGTCCGGTTGTAGACCGTGACGTTGCTGACCCGGGAACTGGTCTGCAAGTCGACCTGCCACCACGGCTGCGAGCTCGACGCCGTACGGCTCACCGACCCCGCCGCGAAGACGCCGTTGGTGTTCCCGTCCACGGCCCGGGCGGCGGTGCCGACGTCGGTCGACGACTGCGTGGCCGGCCGGTTGGTGGACAGGTTCACGGGCCCGGTGGTGCCACCGACCTGCACCTCGGCCAGGCTCAGAGTGGCCAGGATGCTCGACAGTTGCACCCGCACGTACCGGCCGGTGGCGTTGCCCGCGTTCAGGGTCACGCTGTTGGTGGTGGACGAGAGCGCCGAGAACGGCAGTTCCTTCACCGAGTTGTCGGCCTTCAGCGAGGACATCGACCGGCCGGTCATGCTGGTCGAGGAGATGAACACCGAGCCGCTGCCCAGCCGGTTCGAGTCGGTCCGGCTCCACAACGTGACCGTGGAGACAGCCGCCGCGGAACCGAGATCGACCTGCCACCACGGCTGGACGGAGAGGTTGGTCTGGGACACCGAGCCGTTCGAGAACACGCCGTTGGTGTTGCCGTCCACCGCTCGTGCCGCCACCGCGCTACCGCTGGTGCTCGACTGAGTGGCGGACTTGCCCTGGGCCAGGTTCGAACCGGTGACGGTCACGGTTGTGGTCGCCGGTGCGCTGTTGGCCTTGCCGTCTCGCACCACCAGGCTGAAGGTCAGCGTGGCCGGAGTCGCCGGCGCGGTGAAGGTCGGCTTCGCGGCCGTAGTACTGGACAGCGTCACCGCCGGTCCACCGGTCTGGGTCCACGCGTACGTCAGCGGGTCGTTGTCCGCGTCGGTGCCCGACCCGTTGAGGGTCACGGTCGCACCAGCCGCGACCGACTGCGCGGTACCGGCGTTCGCCACCGGCACCTGGTTGGCCGCGGTGGTGGTCACCGTAGTGGTCGCCGGTGCGCTGTTGGCCTTGCCGTCTCGCACCACCAGGCTGAAGGTCAGCGTGGCCGCTGTGGCCGGTGCGGTGAAGGTCGGCTTCGCCGCCGTCGTACTCGACAGCGTCACCGCGGGCCCACCGGTCTGCGTCCACGCGTAGGTCAGCGGGTCGTTGTCCGCGTCGGTACCGGACCCGTTGAGGGTCACGGTCGAACCAGCCGCGACCGTCTGCGCCGTACCGGCGTTCGCCACCGGGACGTGGTTGGCCGGCGCCGAGAGCGGCTGCGGTGTGCAGTTGCTGATGGAGACCGTGAAGGGCTGGACGTCGTTGTCCGTCTCGATCATGGCGCCGTCCTCGGAACCAGTAAGCGAGATGGTGTACGACTCGCCGGCATTCACCCGGGTCTCCCGCCACTCGTCAGTACCGCGCTCCCACTCGATGATCAGGATCCGGCCCGTGACCACGCGAACGGTGCACCCGTCGGCCCAAGCACCCATGTACGGGTAGAGCGGGACGCCCGACTCCGAGTAAACGTTGCGCGCGTTGTCGCCGGAGCGGCCGTTACCCTGGTACGCCGTACCTTCCGGCCAGGTGATCACGCCGCCGTACCAGTCGCCGGGGTTCTCGCCGGTGCCGGCGTAGCGCCAGCGGGCGTTGACCCAGGAGACCGGGTCGCAGGTGGTCGGGTCGATACAGTCGGGCGGCGTCGGCGGGACCGGCGGGCCGGGGACGAAGGTGTACTCGAACGGCGAACCGCTCTGTACGCTGACGATGCTGCTACTGCTCAAAGTGGTCGGCACGGTGTAGCTCTCGCCCGCTGACAGGTTCGCCAGCGAGGCGTGCGAGTCCCCGACCGGGCCCGCATACACGGCCGCGCTGCCCGAGGTGACCGTGATCTTCCAGTTCGCAACCTGCGGAGCCGTTGCGTAAACGTCGTGCGAGGCGGTGTAGCCGTAGCGCAGCCGGCTCGGGTCGGTCTCGACCGGCCAGACGGCGGCGTACCCGCTGTCCGACGGACCCCACGGGCACGGGCTGCCGGTGCAGGTCCACGTCACCAGAGGCGACTCGTTATCGCCGGCCGGCGGCGGCGTGGTCGGCTCCCCCGGAGTCAACGTGTACTCGAACGCCGAGCCACCCTGCACGCTCACGATGCTGCTACTGCTGAGCGTGCTGGGCACGGTGTAGCTGTCGCCGGCCGACAGCGCGGCCAGCGACGAGTGCGAATCATTGGCCGGACCTGCAAACACGGCGGCGCTGCCCGACACCACGGTGATCTTCCAGCCGGCCACCTTCGCCGCCGGGGCGTACACATCGTGCGAGACGGTGTAGCCGTACCGGCTCCGGGTCGGTTCGGCCGCCGCGGGCCAGACCGCCGCGTCGCTGGTGTAGCTGTCACCGGACGGGCAGGGCGTACCGGTGCAGTCCCAGGTCGCCAGCACCGAACTGTCACCGGACGCCGGTGGCGGAGTGGTTGGCTCGCCCGGAGTGAAGGTGACCCCGAACGCGCCATCGTCCTGCACGCTGACGATGCTGCTGCCGGTCAGCGTGCTTGGCACGGTGTAAGTGTCACCGGCCGACAGCGCGGCCAGTGACGAGTGCGAATCGTTGGCCGGACCCGCGTAAACCGTGGCGCTGCCGGAAGTGACGGTGATCTTCCAGCCCGCCACCTTGGACGCCGGGGCGTAGACATCATGCGAAACGGTGTAGCCGTATCGGGCCCGGACCGGCTCGGCCGCAGCCGGCCAGACGCCCGCGTTGCTCGTGTAGCTCTCGCCCGACGGGCAGGGGCTGCCGGTGCAGTTCCAGGTGGCCACCACCGAGCCGTCGCCAGAGGGCGGCGGCGGGTCGGTCGGGGTGCCTGGCGTGATCGTGTACTCGAACGACCCGCCGTCCTGCACGCTGACGATGCTGCTGGCGCTGAGGGTGTTCGGCACGGTGTAGCTGTCACCGGCCGACAGGCTGGCCAGCGACGAGTGCGTGTCGTAGGCCGGACCCGCGAAAACCGAGGCGCTGCCAGAAGTGACGGTGATCTTCCAGCCCGCCACCTTGGGCGCCGGCGCGTACACGTCGTGGGAGACGGTGTAGCCGTAGCGCCCCCGGACCGGCTCGGCCGCAGCCGGCCAGACCGCGGCGTTACTGGTGTCCGTCGGACCCCATGGGCATGGGCTACTGGTACAGGACCAGGTCGCCACAACGGACGACACAGGATCCCCCTCGGCTGCCAACGCAGGCGGAGTGGTGAGGCCCAGCATCGTCCCCACAGCAGTGATGAGAACGAGAAATGCGGTCGCAAAACGCTTCGGCATGCCGATCCCCCCGGATTGTGACTCGCCGCTTTGGAGCAAACCGTAGCCTAAGTCGCCCTCCGACAGTCGAAAAAGAGCCAAATTAACCGACCCACGAACGATTTCCGCTGGCCGTCGTCACGCTACGAAAGAACCTCACTACTCACCGCTGAGAACCCGGAGCCGATACCACTCAACGGTTCACAACGACAGCAGAACATCGCGCCCCCAGACCCGCGGCACGCCAGGAACCTACGCACGATGCGGGATCAGCCGACCGGTGACCTGTCGACACTCCGCATCATCAGCGGATGCGCATGCCCGAGATGGCTCGGGAGATCACCAGGCGCTGAATTTCGGAGGTGCCTTCGAAGATGGTGTACATCTCTTCCAGCGTCGCGGCGCCTGGAGCGCGAACGGGAGAATTCGGCCTCTGATGACCTGCGGTTTCGTCTTCCAGTGGTGATCAGTGGTGATCGTCGTTTCTCAGCGTCCCACGTAGCAGTGACGTAGCAGTGACGTAGCAGCAATTTGCCTAGGGCAACTTATTTGGAGGCCGGTGAGCCCTCATCTGGCGCTCTTCGCCCAGGTGCGGATCATGGAGGTATGGACAGGCGGCTGGTTCACGACGAGCTTGAGCGGGTTCGTGCGGATTTCCGGAAGTTGGTGGAGTCGGCCGATGACGACGCCCTGCGCAGGCCGTCGAACGGTACGCGGTGGAACAATCGGCAGTTGCTGTTTCACATGCTGCTGGGCTACCTGATCACCCGTGCGCTACTTGGACTTGTCCGTATCTTCGGGCGGCTTCCGCGCGGGGCCAGCCGCGTCTACGCGAACGTGCTCAACGCCGCGACCCCGGCGTTCGACGAGGTGAACTTCCTCGGTTCGTGGGCCGCAGGCCACACGGTCAGCCCGGCGCGAATGGCCGTGATGCTCGACCATACGGTCGACAAGCTCCACCGCCGCCTTGACGCCGAGACGGACGCCGATCTCGCCCGCAGTATGCATTACCCGACCCGCTGGGACCCGTACTTCAAGGACTACATGACGCTCGCCGACGTGTACCACTTCCCGACTCAGCACTACGACTTCCACCGCCGCCAGTTGACGCTCGACGAGTGAGTCAGCAGCAGCCTTTCAGGTAGGCCTGGAGGTCGGCGAGAGCTTCGGCGGCACCTTCACGGTCGGCGCGGTAGAGGACGGTCTTGCCTTCACGGCGGGAGGTAACGATGGCACCGCGGCGAAGGATGTCGAGTTGCTGGGAAGCCGTGGACTGGCCAATGCCGGCTTGTTCGGCGACCTCGTTGACGGAGAGCTCGGCGCCGTGGGCGAACAGCAGCATGATCCGCTGTCGGGTCGGGCTCGACAGGGCCTTGAGGAAGTCGTGGGTGGCAGTGCGCAGCTCCGCGGGTAGCTGTGGGCCTGCTTGCTTCGCCATGTCGCCAGCGTAGCCAATTTCATCGTTTCGTCCTATCGGGATATTACGATATGTTGAGGTCATGAGAGACAACTCCGTGGTGATCATTGGTGGCGGCCAGTCGGGACTGGCGGGGGCGTTCGCGGCGCGGGATGCGGGACTGCGGCCGGTGGTGCTGGAGGCCGGCGAGCGCACGGTGGGGTCCTGGCCGGAGTACTACGACAGCCTGACACTGTTCTCCCCCGCCGGATACAGCGGATTCCCCGGCGCACCCTTCCCGGGTGACCCCGACAACTACCCGACCAGGGACGAGGTAGTGGCGTATCTGGATCGGCTCGCCGCAGGGCTCGATGCAGAGATCCACACGAACACGCGCGTGACGGCCGTCGAGAAGGACGGCACGGGCTTCCTCGTGCACACCGACGCAGACGTGCAACTCCAGACGAGCGCGGTCATCTGCGCAAGCGGCTCGTTCACCAACCCGCACATTCCGGACATCCCAGGTGAGTTCACCGGTCGGCTGTTGCACGTGGCGGGCTACCGCAGCCCGAAGCAGTACGCCGGTCAGCGGGTCGTCGTGGCCGGCGCAGGCAACTCCGCGATCCAGGTCGCGTACGAGCTTGCCGAGGTGGCGAACACGACGCTCGCCGTGCGGCGCCCAATCCAGTTCGTACCGCAGATCCGCGCAGGCCGCGACATGCACTACTGGCTGCACACACTTCGCCTCGACCTACTGCCGCCCTCGGTACTGAAACGGCTGATCCGCGGCACCCCGGTCTTCGACACCGGCATCTACAGCAACGCCCTGATGTCCGGGCTGCTCGACCAGCGACGCATGTTCACCCGCTTCGACGGCGACCAGGTGGTATGGGCGGACGGCACCGGCGAGCGAGTCGATGCTGTCATCTTCGCCACCGGCTACCGCCCCAACGTCGCCTACCTCACAGGCCTTGGCGCACTCGACAACACTGGCATGCCGCTCCACAAACGCGGCCTCTCATTGACCCACGAACGCCTGGCATACCTCGGCATCGAATTCCAGCGCTCGTTCTCATCGAACACGCTGCGCGGCGTCGCCCGCGACGCGAAGTACGTCGTACGCGCTATCGCAGACGGCCGCGACACAGCCAGGACCCGACTTGGGTCAGTCTGATCCCGCAAGGTCCGCTGCCATTTCAGGTGCCGCGACCCGAAGCCAGCCAAATCGGGCGCACTCCGTCTCACCGGCGAGTTGCCTGCGCGTCGGCAGGCAGCCGCTGTACAAGGAACAGCAGCAGACCGGCGACGACGCAGGCTGTCGCGACCAGTAGAACGAGCGTCCGGTAGCCCACCGCGGCCGCGAGCAGTGCGCCGCCCAGCGGCGCGGTGGCCTTCGCGATGAGGATCGGCGCGGCCAGCGTGCCCGAGATCGTGCCGTAGCCGGTGGCGCCGTACCTCTCGAGCAGGATCGCCGGAGTGGCGATCGAGGCGACGCCGAAGCCGAGACCGAACAGCACCAGGCACGCGATCGCGCCGAGCAGATCGCGACCCAGGACAGGCAGCAGCGACATCGCCGCACCTTGACCAACGAGAATGGATCCGACGATCGTCGCCATGGGCAACACTCTCGTGGAGAGCATGGCGACGACCCGGCCCGTCACCGACATGAGCCCGAGCAGACCGGCCAGGGTGGCGGCGACGACGGCCGGGTGGCCGAGAGTGATGAGGTACTGCACGAGGTGTACGGCGATGACGGCCAGTGCCGCGCCGTGGAGCACGAAGGTTGCGGCGAGCAACCAGAACGCCGGGTCCCGCAGTACCCAGGTCGGTGATGCGCGACGCTGTCGTGTGCGATGGCCCGCGGTGGAGGCGCGGCGCAGCCCGATGCCGTGCAGTGGGACGGTCAGCGCCGCCAGCAGGATCGCGAGCGTGACAAGTGCTGGTCGCCACTGGATCCGGTCGACCAGTTGTCCGGTCAGTGGGATGAAGATCGAGCTCGCGAATCCGGCGACCAGCGTGATGCCCAGCAGCGCCCGCGCGCGGCGTGCGGGCTCGGTCGCCGCGACGACCACCGCGAACGCAGGCTCGTACAGCACCATCGCCGACGCCACACCAATGAGCACGAACACGCCGTACAGCTGAACGGCGTTCTGAACCTGCGACCACCCGAGCACCGCTGCCGAGCCGACCGCGGATCCAACCGTCATCAGCCCGTGTCCGCCGCGGGCGTCCAGCCAGCGCCCGACAGGGATCGACAGCCCGACGGTCTGCGTGACCGCGAGCACACCGACCAGCCGTCCGGGGCCGACCACCGCACGAGTGGTCAGCCCCGGAGTTGTGGTCATCAGTTGCAGCAGCCCGACTGCGTGCTGGGCTTGGACTCGACCACGGTCAGCAGTCCGCCGCTGATTCCGGTCGCCAGGCCACGGCCCACCGGCGCCTCGACGCTGACCGGCGCCGGGCCGCAGCAACCACCTGTAGCCTCGTCGGCGGAGTCGCCGTATGCCAGGTTCGACGAGCACACACCGGTCTCCGGCAGGTTCAGCTGGACGTCGCGTGCGGCGTCCCAGTCACCGGCCAGCGCGGCTACAACTGAACGGGCCTGCTCGTAGCCGGTCGCCAGGAGGAATGTCGGCGCCCGCCCGTACGACTTCGCTCCGACCGCGTAGTACCCCTGCTCCGGATGCGCCAGCTCATCGACGCCGTGCGGCGGGACCGTCCCGCAAGAGTGCTGATTCGGGTCGATCAACGGCGCCAGCGCCCGCGTCGAACCCAAGATCGGGTCCAGGTCGAGCCGCAGCTCGCTCACCATGTCGTGGTCCGGCCGGAACCCGGTCGAGTTCACCACCGTGTCCACCACCACCTGCTGGTCCCCGGCCGTCAGCGCGACCCGGCCGTCCGCCGTGCGAGCCATCGACTCGGTCCTGAAGCTGCTCATCAGTTCCACCCGGCCCGATTGCACCAGCCGCTTCAGCCGGGCGCCGAGCGCACCGCGTGCGGGGAGCTCGTCAGCCTCGCCACCGCCGTACGTCCGCACCTGGTCCGTGCCCCGAACGACCCAGATCACCTCCGTCCCCGGCTCATGCTCGGCCAGCTCGCCCAGCTCCAGCAAGGTGGTCGCGGCCGAGTGACCAGCACCGACAACCGCGGTACGGCGACCAACGAAGCGCTCACGGTCGTGCCCGAACACATCCGGCAGCGCGCGCGAGATCGCGGCCGCGACCTCGGCCTCGCCACGTGCCGGGATGCCCGAAGCCCCGAGAACGTTCGGACGGCGCCACGTACCCGCCGCGTCGATCACGGCCGAGGCCACGACCTCCTCACCGTCGGCCAACCGCACCAGGAACGGCGCCGATTCGCGTCCCGCCGTACGGATGCGGTCATACCCGACGCGGGTCACCGCGATCACTTCGGCGCCGTACCGGATCCTGTCGCCGAGTGTCTTCGCCAGCGGCGCAAGGTACTCGTCGATCAGGTCGCCACCGGTCGGCAACGCGTTCAGGTCCGGCGCGACCCAGTCGCCCTGCTCGAGCAGCCGGCGCGCGGCACCGTCGATGTCGTAGCGCCACGGGCTGAACAGCTTCACGTGCCGCCACTCGTCGATCGCCGCAGCCACGCTCGGACCCGACTCCAGGACCAGGAACTCGAGCCCACGTTCGGCCAGATGCGCCGCCGCAGCCAGTCCTACCGGCCCTGCTCCGATGACTACCACCGGCTCTGTCACGATCACCCTCCATACTGTCTAGAAGTTCATCTAATCAGGAAGCTTGCCTGTTGATTCGACAAGAGTCAAGATAGATCCATGTCTAAACAGCTGCCGGTTCTCGCCACCTGCTGTACGCCGATCTCCGAGGCGGCACTAGAGCCGGCTCAAGCAGCAGAAGGCGCGGCAGTCTTCAAGGCGCTGGCCGATCCGATCCGGTTGCGGCTGATGTCGATCATCGCGTCGGCCGGCGACGAGATCTGCGTCTGCGACATCACGCCCCACTTCGACGTCAGCGGCCCGACGATCTCGCACCACCTCAAGGTGCTCCGCGAGGCCGGACTGGTCGACTGCGAGCGCCGCGGCACCTGGGTCTACTACTGGCCGATCCCCGAACGCCTGACCTGGCTCTCCGCCCTGCTCGCCACGCCCGCTACCGCCACCGCCACCGCCTGACGATGGAGGCAGCACCGCGCGAGGTGCGGGCGGTGGTCATCGGAGGCGGCCAGGCCGGGCTCGCGACCGGGTACTACCTCAGGCGGTCCGGTCTGACGCCGGGCCGGGACTTCGTCATCCTGGACGCGGCGACGACGGTCGGCGGCGCCTGGGCCAGGATGTGGCCCACGCTGCGGACATTCTCGCCCACGCAGCACTCGTCACTGCCTGGGTGGATGATGCCGCCGTGGACCGGCGACGGTGGATACCCGCCGGCCGCACATGTCGTCGACTATCTCACGCGGTACGAGGAGCGCTACGACCTCGACGTACGACGGTCCGTGTCGGTTGAGTCGGTCAGCCGCGGCGAGAAACTCGTCGTGCACACCAGCGACGGCGACTGGTTGGCCGACCACATCATCTCGGCGACTGGTACGTGGTCAAGGCCGTTCGTGCCGACGTACCCCGGATCGTTCGTTGGGCGCCAGCTGCATACGGCCGGCTATCGGCGTGCGGCCGACTTCGCCGGTGAGCGTGTGCTGATCGTCGGCGGCGGCAACTCGGCCGCTCAGATCCTGGCCGAAGTCTCGCAGGTCGCCGACACCACCTGGGTGACGCTGCGTCCGCCTCGGTTCCTGCCCGACGACGTCGACGGCCGGGCGCTGTTCGAGATCGCCACCAGGCGGCACCGGGTCCGGCAGCTCGGCGAGCCCGACACCGGCGGGGTCGCGGGACTCGGTGACATCGTCATGGTCGACAGCGTGCGCGATGCTCGCGACCGCGACGTCCTGCATGCCCGCCGGACGTTCGCACGCCTGATCGAGCACGGTGTCCGCTGGACCGATGGCGGCGAGTCGACGTTCGACACCATCGTCTGGTGCACCGGGTTCCGACCGGCACTCAGCCACCTGAGCCGCCTCGGCCTACGTGGGCCCGACGGCCTGATCCCGACCCATGGCACACAGGCGATCAACGAGCCGCGCCTCCATCTGATCGGGTACGGCGACTGGACGGGCCCCGCCTCGGCGACACTCATCGGCGCCGGTCGCGCCGCCCGCGATCTGGTCGCCGGACTCTGACCGGCCAGATGGCAGGCGTCAGGAGGCCTGCAGCTCGCCGACAAGCTTCTCGACGCGCTGGCGGATCTCGTCGCGGACCTGGCGGACGACCTCGATCGGCTGCCCGGCCGGGTCGGTGAGCTCCCAGTCCTCGTACCGCTTGCCCGGAAACACCGGGCAAGCGTCACCGCAGCCCATCGTCACAATGACATCGCTGCCCTTCGCGACGTCGTACTCGAGCTTCTGCGGGACCGCGCCGGTGATGTCGATGCCGACCTCACCCATCGCCTCGACCGCGACCGGGTTGATCTGGTCCTTCGGTTCCGAACCGGCCGAGCGGACCTCGACCGAGTCGCCCGCCAGCTGCCGCAACCAGCCCGCGGCCATCTGCGACCGGCCGGCGTTGTGGACGCAGACGAACAGAACACTTGGCTTGCTCACTTGGAAGCTCCAGTCGTGACTTCATGGGGGATGACAACCGCATCCGCAGCCTGCGCGGCTCGCGGGTACAACAGGGCCAGCAGGCCCATACCGACCGCGGCTCCGACGAACTGGGCGATGACGAAACCGGGGATCGACGCCGGGGCGATCCCGGCGAAGGTGTCGCTGAACGCCCGCCCGATCGTGACCGCCGGGTTGGCGAACGACGTCGACGACGTGAACCAGTACGCCGCCCCGATGTAAGCACCGACCGCCGCCGGCGCGAGCGCGGCACGACCGGAGTCCGCCAGCGCGAAGATCAGCACGATCAGCCCGGCCGTCGCCACGACCTCGCCGAGCCAGAGGTGTCCGGCGGCCCGTTCCGTCGTCGACCACGAGACCGCCGCCTCGTCGTACATCAGATTGGCCAGTACGGCGCCCAGGATCGCGCCGCTGATCTGCACCGGGACGTACGCCGCCAGGTCTCGCGCCGACAGCCCGCTGCCGGTCCCCCGCCCGAGCCACCAGTCAACGGCCGACACCACCGGGTTGAAGTGCGCGCCGGACACCGGGCCGATCATCAGGATCAGCACAGCCAGTCCGAGCGTGGTCGCGAACGAGTTCTCCAGCAACTGCAGGCCGACATCGTCCGGCGACAGCTTCGCCGCGGCGATGCCGGAGCCCACGACGACGGTCACCAGCAGACCGGTTCCAAGGCCCTCGGCAACTACCCGGCGCCACAGCGGCGTCATCGGCCGCTCACCACAGGTACGGCGAGCTCGCCGAGCAGACCGCGTACGCGGCGCTCGATCTCGTCACGGATCGGGCGGATGCCGGCCACCTCCAAGCCGGCGGGATCGTCCAGATCCCAGTTCTCGTAGCGCTTTCCGGGGAAGATCGGGCACGCGTCGCCGCAGCCCATCGTCACCACGACGTCGGCGGCGCGAACCACCTCGTCGGTCCACGGCTTCGGGTACTCGGCCGAGATGTCGATGCCCCGCTCGGCCATCGCGGCGACCGCGGCCGCATTCACCTCGATGCCCGGCTCCGAACCACCCGACCAACCAACCGCCCGATCACCGGCCAGGTGCTCGAAAAATCCCAACGCCATCTGACTGCGACCCGCGTTGTGCACGCAGAGGAACAGCACCACCGGCCGGCCGGCGTCGTGATGCCCCTCGACCTTCGCCAGCGCGGTCAGCCGCTGCCGCGCGAACCGTTCCGCCAGCAACGGCAGGAAGTTCGGGATCGTGCTCCCTTCCGCGAACTGGTCGTAACTCGAATGCAAGAACCGCTCAATCGTCTCCGCCCCGTAGAACTCGGCGAACTGCTCCCGCAACCGGGTCGCCGCCGTACGCAGCGCGAGTTGCTGATCGTTCGACAGATCCTTGCGGTGGTACCTCACGACTTCGGTCATGATGCCGTCCCCTTCGAAACCAGCGGCACCAGCCGATCGATCCGGCCGGCGATCTCGTCGTACGCCGCCTCGAAGGCCGCATCCGTGTCCGCCGGCGCCGGATCCGGCACCGACCAGTGCACCCGCGGCCGTGCCTCGACCGGCAGGTGCTCATACGCGATGTCGCACACCGCGATCACCAGATCGTCGGGCTTCACCACGTCGGCGACCTGAGCGGTCTTCCACTCCTGCGGGTCCAGCCCGCGGCGACGCGCCACCTTCACCGCCCGCGGATGCACCCGCTCCGCCGGTCGCGTCCCTGCCGACGCCGCCGGCACCTGACTACGCCCCGCCCAGATCGCCGCCGCCAACTGCGACCGCGCGGAGTTGTGCGTGCACACGAACACCACCCGCGGCACGTCCTCCAGCGACGGACTCACCGCCGACGCCAACCGCTCCGGAACCAGCCGCACGTACGTCCGCCGATGATCCCCCTCCGAGCGTCCCCGCACCACCAGCCCAGCCTCCTGCAGCACCTTCAAGTGATGCGCCACCAGATTCGTCGGCATCTCCAGCAGCGCACCCAACTCCCCCGGCGCCGCGTCCCCGATCGTCAACGCATCCACGATCGCCAGCCGCGCCGGATCCCCGAGCGCCGCATGCACCGCCGCCCGCTCCACCAGAGAAATCCGCTCAACGCTCATTGCCTCAATGATCACTGAGCTATCGGTCCCCGTCAACTCGCAGCGGAAGCCACCGGCCATCCGTGGCGGTGTGACCGATATCGCCATCGTTCCCCTCACCGCACCGGACTGGCCCGGCGTCGAAGCCATCTACGCCGAAGGCATCGCCACCGGCCACGCCACCTTCGAAACCGCGCCACCCACCTGGGAAGCCTTCGCCGCTGCCAAACTCTCCGACCACCGCCTCATCGCCCTCAACCACGACGGCACCGTCGTCGGCTGGGCCGCCGCCAGCCGGATAGGGCAGGAGATCGCGCTCAACCGCCGCCCTGGCCGATGACTACAACGCTAAGGAGCGGTCCGCGCGAGCTGAAGAAAGTTGCTTGCAATTTCTCGTGAAGGTGTTGACTGTTGCGCGAGCGTTCCCGCACGCTGAGTGAACAGCCGGATCGCCTCACCCAGGAGATTGCACATGGATCACAAGCAGCCCAACAGCTCGAACACATCGCCACTGACCCGAACACCGGGAAGGACGGCTGCCCGTCGTACTACGCGACCGACGACGGCCGATACATCGTGCAGGGCTACAAGCTCACCAGCGACCACGCCCGCGGCCAACTCGTGAACTTCCCCCACGGCGAGGACGCGGTCATCATCACGAAGGGCCTCGCCGACCTGATCGTTGCTCACCACACCGGTACGACGGCGTGACCGACTCGACCTTCGTCAGCGCCGGACCGGAATTCGTCCAGTTCGCCCGCAGCTACCAGCACACGGCGTACCGGCTGGAGGTGCGGGACAACTACGCCGACCCCGGTGAGGCCCAACACGTCCGGAACTTCGTCGCAGGACAGCCTGGCGACGACTCCTGGATGGAAGACTGGTTGGGCCTGATCCTCCGGCGCACGCTGGAGGGCCAGCGCATCGAGCGCGTCCGCGTCATCACCGAACCGTGGTCCGACTACACCCGCTTCGGACTCAACCTGTCCCGGCTCAACACCGCAGCAGGCGAAGACATCCGCTACATCGCACGCGACCGCGCGGACGAGCTGGGCCTACCGACGTACGGCTACTGGCTCCTCGACTCGCACAAGATGTGCATCCTTCGCCATGACGACCAGGACGTACTACTCGGCGCCGACGTGATCCATGACCCCGCGGTGATCGTCGAACACGCGCACTACCGCGACGTCGCGCGGCGGTTCGCGTTGCCCCGGGCCGACTATCTTGGCACCTTCGACGACGAGTTCCTCCGCAAGAACAACATCAACAAGTAAGCGAGCTTGGGTGTCCAGTTTCCAGCGAGCGCGCGAAGCGCTCGGCAACCGGCTTCGGGAGATGCGGCTGGACGCCCACCTCACCGGCCGCCGCCTCGCCAGCGAGGCCGGCTGGCCGCCGTCCAAGATCTCCAAGATCGAAGCCGGCAGGCAGACACCGTCCGACACCGACGTCACCACCTGGGCCCGGATCTGCGATCGCGAGCAACTCGTCCCGGAACTCGTCGCGACCCTGCGGTCACTGGAGCAGCAGTACGTCGAGTTCCGCCGCATGTTCCGGACCGGACTCCCTTCCCGGCAACGATCGATTGGCGAGATCGAGTCGAAGACCGAACTCACCCGCAACTTCGAGCCGTGCTTCGTCCCCGGTCTGCTCCAGACAGCCGAGTACGCCAGGTACCGATTCGCAGAGGGCGATCCCGACGAGTCCGAACGCGGCGTACCCAAGAGCGAAGCTGAACTCGAAGAAGCCATCGCCGCTCGCATGGACCGACAACGAGTCCTGCACCGCGGCGACAAGAGATTCCACTTCGTCATGACCGAAGCCGTACTCCGCTACCAGGTTTGCCCACCCGACGTCATGACCGGCCAGATCGGCCACCTCATCTCGATGACCACACTTCCGACCATCCGCGTCGGCATCATCCCGTTCGGCGTGCCACTCAGCGTCGGCCCACTCCACGGCTTCTACCTCTACGACAACAAACTCGCGATCGTAGAACTCTTCACCGCCGTGCTCAACATCAGCCAGTCCGACGAACTCGCAGCCTACGAACGGGTCTTCGGCCACCTGGCCAATGCAGCTGCCTACGGCAACGACGCCCGAACCATCCTCACGCGAACGCTCGGCCAGTCACAGGAAGCCCACCACACAACCGCCGGCGAGTGAGGAACGAGGGCAGCAACTCACTTACTAAGCCCGAGCCGGCCATGTGGCGTGACTCTGAAAATACTGTGTGGCTTCCGGTGCCTCTGAGAACTCCAGCAAGCTGCCGACCTTGGCGGCAAGGATCTCTCGCACCTCAGTCGGTGTTGCGAAGAAGAACTCTCGCCGGAGATTGACCTGGTTCAGCCGCCGATCCGCAAATACTGCGTGGAGTTCGTTCTCCAATGTGACCGCATCATCGGAGAAGTACAGTGCGTGAACATCGAACGGAAAGGGAACCGAGGCGTCGCCCAGCTCCCGGATCCGATCGAGCGGCTCAAGCCTCCGCGTGAGCCCGATCTTGACGACATCCTTGCCGAATGCACCGATATTGCTGATGACATAGACGTATCCGGCCCGGATGTTCGCGGCCCGGAAGTCATTCAGCTCGATTGCCTTGTCGATCTCGCCCAGCCGGGCTTCGAGCTCGACCGCCTCCTCGAGCTTGCCCTGTTCCCTCAAAGCCTGCAGCGCGTTCAGATAGTGGGTTCGCTCCTTGTCGAGGCGTTCACGCTCGGCCGCAAGTTCCTGTTCTGCTTTGCGCTCCTCACGGAGTCGCTCGCGTTCCTCGCGCGCTTGCTCGCGCTCCTCCTGCACCTTCATCAGGTAGTCCGCGGTGAGTTCGATCTCCTCGAGTCTCAGAGCGTGATAGTCCGGGGAGATCCTCATCTCCATCATGCTGCCCAGCCGCGCGATGGTCTCAACCGAGGCTTCGAGACGCTTCTTCGCAGTTGCCACGGCACCGGCTCGCAGGGACCGGACGCAGTTGTCCGCCTCGGCGTTGTAGGCCCGGAGCATCAACTTGGCGAAGTCAGCTGTCATCTTCCTCCCCTTCGCCAGGGAGTTGTTGTACGAGAACATGTCCGATGCGAGTACAGCTTCCTTGGAGCGAACGCGCGTCTTGATCTGCTCGCGCAGGCCGGCAAGCCGTACCCTGTAGGCGTCGGCGTTCTCCAGCGGATGGTGGTACTCGTAGATGCCAACTTGCTGCAGCAGCAGCGCATCGTCCAGCTCCACCAGCTGTGCGCGAAGATCCGCTGCCGACTGTTCCAACTCGTCGCGCACATCCGGCGGGTCCTGACGCCGCAGCTTGTCAGCCGACGCACGCAGATCGGCCAGAGTCTTCGTTGCTTCAGCGATCTCGTCTTGCACCGCAGCCAGTCGGCCGCGCTCGACCGTCAGAGCGTTGTCTTCGGCAAGCGGCACCGTCGACTCAGTCAAGATGTGCTCCACCGGGACAGGTTCAGCGTCAACTGGTGGGACTTCGGCGGGCTCGGTCACTGGCGTAGGAGCACGGTGCTTCGCTCCCAGTGAATCAGCCTGCTCTTGACGGTCCGGAACCCAGAATGCCCAGTCGGGTGGGGCCGGTGGCCAAGACGGGTCCGGCAACCAGCCGTCTGGCGGCTCCCATCCCTCAGGAGGCGGCGGCCAGCCTGGAGGAGCGTTGAACCTGAAGCCTCGCATGTCCCCTCCCCTCAGTGCCCGCGTACGCCGGCCGAAGTGTCGATGCCTGCGAGGGCATGCGGATTCTTCGAGACGACCGCCTTGAGGTACTTCAACGTCTCCGCAGGCGTGACCCTGGCCAGATCGATCGCGCAGAACGTCGTACGATCCACAGCTACCGCGATGAGCGGCGTAAACGCCTCTCGCCCCGTAGCTGGGTCGACATGCGCGACTCCACCAGCGAGGGAGATGCTGTCGATCTTCCCGTCGCGGTCCGACTCCCAAACTTCGTGCAGCGTCCTCAGAACCATGTTCTCGACCACCGACGAGTACCGGTCACGTTGCTCCTTCACCGTCTGCAGGGACTCGGTGATCTCGTCCTTGGCCTTCACATATTTGTACTGGCGGACCGTAGGGAGGGCACTCGGTTGCGGGAAGGTCAGGCTGACGCGAAGCTCGCGCGATTCCTGGTCGTACTCGTAGTCGACGCCCCAGGGGAAGCTGTCGGGATACACCGAGTTGCCGAATACAATCCCGACGTACTCAGTCACCGCGTCCTGCTTCCCCGCCTGGAAGTTGTGAATCAAGGTGTCAAGCTCAGCATTCGCGGCATCAACCTCGGCCTGGCGGGCCTGGCACTCCTTGTCATATTGCGACCGATCCGAGGCGAGGTGCTGAAGCCTCTGCTCCTCGGCGGCGGTGTGCGCCGTCAGTTGCTCCAGCTGTCGCATCGGGATCGATGCCGAGTACGCCTGCCACTGCCGATGCTGCTCTTCGAACGCTGCCCGCGCCGCAGCCACCGATGCAGCATGCTTCTTCTTGCCGGTGAGTGCGGACAGGCCCTTTGGGGCCTCCGGCTGCACGAACACCGGCTCAGGCGGCACCTGAATCGGAGCCGGCGAAGAAATCGGAGCCAGGTACTTCGATTCGAACGGCGGATGCGAGGCTGACTTCCGCAACTTCTCCAGGTCGACGTAGTCGTCGACCTTCAGCGTCGCTTCGAGGATGCTGTCGATCTCCGCCAACTGCATCTCCAGGTGTGCGTTCATCGCCCCAACCTTGGACTCCTGTGCGGCGATGTGAAGTCGTTTCGCCTCCCGCTCAGCCTCCGCAGCAGCCCTCGCGTCAGCCTTTGCTGCCGCGGCCATGGCCCTCTGAGCAGCATTGAAGGCACGCTCGGCCTCCCGCTGCGCTCGCAACTGCTCCCTCACAGCCGCAGCTTGCGCCCGCTCACGCTCGCGCTGCGCAACCGCAGCCTGGTGTTGCAGCTCCGCGAAGAAACCACGCCTTCTACCCATTTCCACCCCAAAGGCACACGCGTCGGACCGACGCTCCATCCCCTAGGCCCACACCCCATGAGCCTCCTGTGCAACGTGCACCATAGTTGCAATCCGTGACCAAATCCACCCTTCAAGCGACCGCTTCAGCAAAAGAACACCTTGGCCCTCGTGCATGGAGCGTCGGAGATCGCTGTCGATGACGAGGCGATCAAGAAGAATCCGGCCAAGGGTCGGGCGGCCAAGGTGCCGGCGGAGAAAGGCGGGAGAACTGTCGCCTGGAGCGACGATGTGGTGCTCCGGATCGTCGAGGGTCACGCACCGGAGTACCGGCCGATCGCGTCGGTCGGAGCGGCGTGTGGGCTGCGGCAGGGTGAGTTGTGGACCGATGACAAGCACATCCGGGCGCGGACGTACGACGAGCTCGTTTGGAAACCGGCGCTGTTCTACGCGGGTGTCATCGCGGCGCCGAAGACGGATCGGCGGGGGCGGCGGCAGTACGTGTCGAGCCGGGAGAACGGGATGCACGCTCTGCGGCACTACTTCGCGAGTATCACCCTCGCGGACGGCGTCAACATCAAGGAACTGGCCGAGTACCTAGGCCACAGCATCCCGGGGTTCACGCTCAGGCTCTACACCCACATGCTGCCGTCATCGCATGAGCGGGCGCGGAAGGCGGTCGACTCCAGACTGTCCCGTCTCTTCTCTCTGAAATCCCACGTAGCAGTCACGGAGCAGGCCGTTGTCCGCTCCCCTACTGCCTCCTGGGAGCCGGACGACGGCCTGGACACTGACCAACCTCAAATCAGCCTGTGACCTGCGGAAACACCTACCGGATGCGCATGCCTGAGATCGCGCGGGCGATGACCAGGCGCTGGATCTCTGAGGTGCCTTCGAAGATGGTGTAGATCTTGGCGTCTCGGTGCATGCGTTCGACCGGGTACTCGCGGGTGTAGCCGTTACCCCCCAAGATCTGAATGGCCTCTTCGGTGACCTTCACCGCCACTTCGCCGGCCTTGAGTTTGGCCATGGAGCCTTCGCCGTGCCGGTAGTCGGGGGTTTCGCCGCGCATCAACGCCGCCGACATGTTTGCAGCGCGCCAGACGAGCAGGCGGGCGGCGTCGATTTCCATGGCCATGTCGGCGAGTTTGAAGGCGATGCCCTGGTTGTCGATGATCGGGCGGCCGAACTGTTCGCGGGTCTTGGCATAGTCCAGTGCGACCTCGTACGCCGCTCGCGCGATCCCGACGGCCTGCGCGCCGACGATGTGGCGGGTCATCTCGAAGGTGGCCATCGACGCGTTGCGGCCGTTCGAAGGACGGCCGGACGCCTCGCGCGCACGGGCCAAGCGCTCGTCCAGTTTTTCCTTACCGCCGAGCACGCTGCCTGCCGGAATACGGACGTTGTCGAAGAAGACGTCAGCGGTGTGCGATGCCCGCAGACCGTGCTTGCGCAGCTTCGTGCCCTGCTCGAGCCCGCGGACCTCGGACTTCGGTACGACGAACGCAGCTTGACCCTTCGTACCCAGTGAAGGATCGACAGTGGCGACCACCACATGGATGTCCGCGATCCCGCCGTTCGTGGCCCAGGCCTTCTGCCCGTTGATCACCCATTCGTTCCGGGCCTCGTCGTACACAGCCCGAGTGCGGATGGCCGACACATCAGACCCAGCCCCGGGCTCCGACGAGCAGAAGGCAGCCACCTTCACGTCGTCAGGCGTGCCGTAGCACCGCCCCATCCACTGGCTCCACTGCTCCGGCGTCCCGTTGGAGAAGATCGCCGATGATGCGAGGCCGGTCCCCTTCAACGACATCGCGATGCCGGCGTCGCCCCAGAACAGTTCCTCGTGGACGAGCGGCATCAGCAGGCCGGTCGGGTCGACGAACAGATTGACGTTCATGTCGAGGCCGTAGATGCCGACCTTGGCGGCTTCCTGGATGATCGGCCAGGGCGTCTCCTCGCGCTCGTCCCATTCGGCGGCCGCGGGGCGGATGACTTCGGCGGCGAAGGTGTGGGCCCAGTCGCGGATCTCGCGCTGCTCGTCGTTGATCGCCAGCGAGAACGTACTCCAGTCGGGCTTGGAGCGTTCCGCGCCGAGCTCGCCGGCCAGCGTCATGACGTCCGCGGAAACAACAGGGTTGCTCATCGACCATCCTCACAACTCAGGACATGTTACCGACGAGTGTAACTGTCGTTTGCAGCGAGAGGTACCACTGTGGCTAAGATCGACGCATGAGCTCCGCGCTGCTCGCGATCGGACGCCGCCGCACCACGGCGGAGCGTCGGCGCGACCGGGAGCGGGACATCATCCGCGCCACCCGGGAGCTGTTCGACGAGCGTGGCACGATCGACGCGCAGATCGACGACATCGCCAAGCGGGTCGGTATCAACAAGGCGTTGATCTACCGGCACTTCGCCGGCAAGGAGGAGCTGTTCGCGCTCACCCTGGTCGACTACCTCGGCGAGCTCGACGACCGGCTGGCCGCGGCCGGCAACTCGCGCCGGACGCCACTCAACCGGCTGAAGGATCTCACCGAGGCGTTCGTCGACTTCTGCCTGGAGTACCCCGCGTTCACCGACTGCGCGATGAGCTTGCTGCGCCGGACCGGTGACGAGCTGTTCGGCGAGATCACCGAGCCGGTGATGGTGAAACTCGGTACGGCGATGGCCGCGCCGCTGGACCGGATCGCCCAGGTGCTCGACGCCGGGCAGCGTACCGGGGTGTTCGACGAGGTCGACACCGCGTACCTGGCGAACCATCTCTACACGCAGACCCTCGGATCGTTGCACATGGCAAGAGTCGGGCTGATCGTGTCGGGCAGCTGGCCCGGCCACCCGGTGGTGCATCATGCCGATGTCGGCACCGTCCGGTCGACCGCGATCACCGCGACGCTGGCTACCGCGGTGGGACGTAAGGCCCTGACAACCAAGAAGACCCGCTCCGCTAGAGCAGGAGAGACATCGTGACCGAACCCCGCAAGGTGGCCGTGGTCGCCGGCAACCGGATCCCGTTCGCCCGGCAGGACAAAACTTACCGGCACGCCTCCAACTCGGACATGCTCACCGCCGCGCTGAACGGTCTCGTCGACCGCACCGGCCTGGGCGGCCAGGAGGTGGGCGAAGTCGTCGCCGGCGCGGTGCTGAAGCACGCCCGCGACTGGAACATGGTGCGCGAGGTGGTGCTCGGGTCGAAGCTCGCGCCGACCACCCCGGCGTACGACATCCAGCAGGCGTGCGGCACCGGTCTGGAAGCGGCGATCCTGGTCGGGAACAAGATCGCCCTCGGCCAGATCGACGCCGGTATCGCGGGCGGCGTGGACACCGCGTCCGACGCCCCGATCGCGGTCAACGACCGGCTCCGCAACGTCCTGCTCGACCTCAACCGCGCCAAGACGTTCCAGGACCGGCTGAAGGTGCTCGCCCGGGTTCGTCCGAAGGACGTCGTACCGGAGATCCCGCGCAACGCCGAGCCGCGGACCCGCAAGTCGATGGGTGATCACGCGGCGCTGACCGCGCTCGAGTGGGGCATCACCCGCGAGGCGCAGGACGAGCTCGCGTACCGCTCCCACCTCAATCTCGCGAAGTCGTACGACCGGGGTTTCCAGGACGACCTGATCACGCCGTACCTCGGCCTCGAGAAGGACCAGAACCTGCGGACCGACACCACCCCGGAGAAGCTCGCGAAGCTGAAGCCGGTGTTCGGCAAGGGCGAGACCGCGACGATGACGGCCGGGAACTCGACGCCGCTGACCGACGGCGCGTCGACGGTCCTGCTGAGCACCGACGAGTGGGCCGCCGCGCACGGGCTGCGGCCGCTCGCGTACCTGACGCACTCGCAGACCGCCGCGGTCGACTACGTGAAGGGTGCCGAGGGGCTGCTGATGGCGCCGGCATACGCCGTTCCGCGGATGCTGGCCCGCGCCGGGCTGACGCTGCAGGACTTCGACTACTACGAGATCCACGAGGCCTTCGCCTCCCAGGTACTGGCCACGCTGAAGGCGTGGGAGGATCCGATCTTCTGCAAGGAGCGGCTCGGCCTGGACGCGCCGCTCGGCGAGATCGACCGCGACAAGCTGAACGTGAACGGCGGATCGCTGGCGGCGGGGCACCCGTTCGCGGCGACCGGCGGGCGAATCGTGGCCGCACTGGCCAAGCAACTGGACGAGAACGGTGGCGGCCGCGGATTGATCTCGATCTGCGCCGCGGGCGGCCAAGGTGTCGTCGCCATCCTCGAGAAGTAGGAGCTGAGATGACGGATCGCTACCAGACCTTCACCAAGACGCCGCTCGGCAAGACCCTGGTGAAGAACCTGGGTCTGCCCGACCCGGCACCGCTGCCCCGCTGGACCGCGGGCGCGCCGGTGGTCGACGGGCAGGTCGTCTTCGGCTCGATCGGTGAGACTGACGCCGGCAAGGCGATCCAGGCCCTGCTGCGCGACATCGGCGCCTCGTTCAGTACGGCGACCGAAGGCGTCGCGTCGAGCGAGATCCGCCCGAAGGCGCTCGTCTTCGACGCGACCGGCGCCGCCTCGACCGCGGACCTGAGCAGCCTGCAGCGGTTCTTCTCGCCGCTCGTCCGCCAGTTGGCCCCGGCCGGCCGCGTGATCGTCGTCGGCCGCACGCCGGAGCTCGCCGGCACTCCCGAGCAGCACGTCGCGCAGCGCGCACTCGAGGGATTCACCCGCAGCCTTGGCAAGGAGGTGAAGCGCGGCGCCACCGTCAACCTCGTGTACGTCGCACCGGACGCGCACGAGCAGCTCGACTCCACGCTGCGCTTCTTCCTCTCCCCCAAGTCGGCGTACGTCGACGGTCAGGTGGCCCGGATCGGGACCGGACCGCTGGTCAGCAACGACCCGGACAAGCCGCTCGACGGCCGTACGGCGCTGGTCACCGGAGCCGCCCGCGGGATCGGGGCCGCGATCGCCGAGACGCTGACCCGGGACGGCGCGACCGTGATCGGCGTCGACGTACCGCAGAACGCGGACCCGCTGCGCAAGGTGATCTCCCGGCTCGGCGGCACCGAACTGCTCCTCGACGTCACCGCCGTCGACGCGCCGCAGCGGATCGCGGCGCACGCGAAGGAGCAGCACGGCGGCCTCGACATCGTGGTCCACAACGCCGGCATCACGCGCGACCGACGGCTCGTCAACATGCGGACCGAGGTCTGGGATGCCGTCCTCGACGTGAACCTGCGCGCCCCCGAGCGGATCACCAAGCACCTGCTCGACTCCGGCACGCTGCGCGACGGCGGCTCGATCATCGGCGTCTCGTCGATGGCCGGCATCGCCGGCAACAACGGCCAGACGAACTACGCAACATCCAAGGCCGGCATCATCGGCCTGGTCCAGGCGTACGCACCGCTGGCGGCCGAGCGGCAGATCCGGATCAACGCCGTGGCACCCGGGTTCATCGAGACCGAGATGACCGCGAAGATCCCGTTCGCGATCCGCGAGGTCGGGCGGCGGATCAACTCGCTGCAGCAGGCCGGGCTGCCGATCGATGTCGCCGAGACGATCGCCTGGTTCGCGGACCCGGCCTCGGCGGGCGTCACCGGCAACGTGATTCGGGTCTGCGGCCAGAGCATGCTGGGAGCCTGAGATGCCGACCCGACGGTACGACGACTCGCCCGGGTTCGGCTCGCTCTACGCACGCACTGTGCGCGCCACCTTGCGGCGCGCCGACTACGAGCCGGACGAGGACGGGCTGACGCTCGAGCTTCCCCGCACGGCGATCGACCAGGACCACCTGCAGAACTATCGCGAGGTCACCGGTTTCCAGGCCGGCCCGGCGCTGCCGCCGACGTACCCGCACGTGCTCGCGTTCCCGCTGCACCTGGACCTGATGTCCGACCCCTCGTTCCCGTACAAGCCGATGGGCATCGTGCACCTGTCCAACACGATCACCCAGAAGCAGCCGATCCCGCTGCACGCGGAGCCGTCGATCCGCGTGCACAGTACGCCGGAACGCCCGCACCCGAAGGGCACCGTCTTCGACATCGTCAGCGAGGTGTTCGTCGATCACGACCTGGTGTGGAGCGACCTCACCACGCTGCTCAGCCGCTCCTCCGGAACGCCCGACGCGCACGCCGATCTGCTGCCCGACCCGGTGCTCAGCCCGAGCGCCTGGTGGGATCTGCGCGGCAACCTCGGCCGCCGGTACGCCGCGGCGTCCGGCGACCGGAACCCGATCCACCTGTTCAAGCTGACCGCTCAGGCGTTCGGGTTCCCGCGCCAGATCGCGCACGGTATGTGGGCCAAGGCCGCCGCGCTCGCGTCGCTGCAACGGGCCGGCGCGCTGCCGGACGCGTTCACGGTCCGCGTGGACTTCCGCAAACCGTTGCTGCTCCCGTCGCGCGTCGGTTTCGGCTACCAGCAGACCGGCACGACGGTCGACTTCGCGCTGTACGACGAGAGCCACGACGTGACGCACATGATCGGGCAACTCCAGGCGAAGTGAACCTCCAGGAATGCAGAACCCCGGAAAACACGGTCAAATCCGCCCGGAATCGGCACTTCTGCATGCGTGGGGGTCCGCCAACCGCCTGATCCGGTCCAGCACCTCCCCGATCGGCGCCGCGTCCCGCTTGCTCCCGTCGCGCTCACGCACCGCGAGCTGACCGGCGGCTGCCTCACGCGCACCGATCACCGCCGCGTACGGCGCCAACCGGTTCTCGCGGATCCGCGCACCCAAGCTGCCTTCGTCCGCATGCGCCACCTCGACGCGCAAACCACGATCCGACGCCCGCCGAGCCACCTCCAGCGCGAGCTTCTCCTCGTCGTCCGAGATCGGCAGCACGACGAGCTGTACCGGCGCCAGCCACGCCGGGAACGCGCCACCGTGTACCTCGATCAGCTGACCGACCGCGCGCTCGATGCTGCCGACGATCGCCCGGTGCACCATCACCGGCCGATGCTTGTTGCCATCAGCACCGATGTACTCGAGCCCGAACGCGGCCGGCTGATGGAAATCGAGCTGGATGGTCGACAGGCTGAACTCGCGGCCCGCCGAATCCTCCATCTGGACGTCGATCTTCGGACCGTAGAACGCCGCATCCCCCGGCGCGTCCTCGAAATCGACGCCCGCATCCTTCAGCACCCCGCGCAGCAACTCGGCCGCGCGCGCCCAGCTCTCCGCGTCACCGACGTACTTGCTCGCCGGACTGTTGAACTCGGCATCCATCGACGGCAACGCCAGCACGTACCGCGATGCCTCGAGCCCCATCAAGCGGTACGCGTCCTGGATCAACTCGAACGCCGCCGCAGCCTCCGCCGCGACCTGGTCGAGACGGCAGAAGATGTGCGCGTCGTTCAGTTGCATCGCGCGCACCCGACTCAGACCGCCGACGGCGCCCGACAACTCGGAGCGGTACTGACCGCCGAGCTCCGAGATGCGCAACGGGAGTTCGCGGTAGCTGTGTGAGCGGGAGCGGTACATCAGCGCGTGGTGCGGGCAGATGCTCGGGCGCAGGACGAGTTCCTCGCCGCCGATGTCCATCGGCGGATACATGTCGTCCTGGTACTTCGCCCAATGCCCGGAGATCTCGTAGAGCTCCTTCTTGGCGAGCACGGGCGAGTACACCTGCTGATAGCCGGCTCTTCGCTCGACCTCGGCGACGTAGCTCTCGAGGGCGCGGCGTACGGCGGCGCCCGCGGGCAGCCAGTACGGCAGGCCCGCGCCGATCAACGGGTCGGAGTCGAACAGGCCGAGTTCACGGCCGAGTTTGCGATGGTCGTACATGGCGGTCTCCTCAGATGACGATGGGGCGAGGGACCACGGGAACGACGAAGCCCCGGGGCACTCGCCCCGGGGCTTCGATGAACAGTCAGCTGTCAGCGCGCCGGGACGGACTCCGGCGTCGTCGTGACTACAGCGCGCATGAACATGCCTCTACGTTAACAGATCGGCGTCCAGGCCCACAGGACGAATCAGCCCCTCCTGCGCGACCGACGCGACGAGGTTGCCGTGTTCGGTGTAGAGCCGACCGGTCGCGAAGCCGCGCGCGCCGGACGCCGACGGCGAGGACTGGTCGTACAGCAGCCACTCGTCCGCACGGAACGCCCGGTGGAACCAGAGCGCGTGATCCAGCGAGGCCGGCTGGACGCGACGGTCACCGATCACGATGCCGTGTGGGAGCAGACTGGCACCGAGCAACGTCAGGTCACTGGCGTACGCGAGCACGCACGCATGCAGCGCCGGATCGTCCGGAAGCTTGCCCGCGGCACGGATCCAGAACTGGCGTCCGGTCACCCCGGCAAGCCGGACGTCGAGCGCCGACCACTCCCGATCCCACTCCGCCGCCGATCGCCCCGACTGCGCCTCCAGCACGGTCGCCAGCCGCGGCGCCTCGTCCGGCGGTACGGCGTCGTCCGGCATCGGATCCTGATGATCGAGGCCCGGCTCCGGGCGCTGGAACGACGCGGACATGTAGAAGATCGGCTTGCCGTGCTGCGACGCGACCACGCGGCGACTGCTGAACGTCCCGCCGTCGCGAGTCGGCTCCGCTCGGTACACGATCGGTACGGAGGTGTCACCGGCGCGCAGGAAGTACCCGTGCAGTGAATGCACCATCCGCTCGGGGTCGACGGTCCGCGCGGCCGCGACCAGCGCCTGACCGAGCACCTGACCGCCGAACACGCGCTGCATCGAGGTCTGCGGCTGACGGCCGCGGAACAGGTCGACGTCGATCAACTCCAGGTCGAGCAGCTCGACCAGATCCTCCAACGACTCGGGCATGCCTCATCCTGACAGAACGCAGGCGAAAAACGGCGACCGGAGAACGTGATGTTCCCCGGCCGCCATCAGTAGGTCACGAGGGTCAGTCGTTGTCCTCGCGGTTGAGTTCGGCGAGGAACTGCTCGACCTCGGCACCCAACTCGTCCGCCGACGGGGTCGAGTCCGCGAGCAGGCTCTTGCGGCTCACTGAGCCCGCGGCCGCGTCGTACTGCGTCTCGAGCGCCTTCACGACCGCGGTCGCGTCATCGGAGGCCTCGACCTGCTCGTCGACCAGGCGGCCGGTGACGGCGGCCTCGTCGAGCAGCGCCTTGCTGGGGAGCAGCAGGCCGGTCGCCGCGGAGACCGCGTGCACGAGCGCCAGCGCGGCACCCGGGAAGCGGTTCTCGGCGAGGTAGTGCGGGACGTGGACGGCGAAGCCCATCGCGTCCTTGCCGGCCTCGCCGAGGCGGACCTGCAAGAGCGTCCCGGCGCTCGCCGGCAGCCGCATCTCGCCGTCCCAGATGTTCGACCGGGTGACCAGCTCGGGCCGCGTTGCGTGCGCGGTCAGGCCGAGCGGGCGGGTGTGCGGGACACCCATCGGGATGCCGTGCACACCGATCGTAAGCGTCACGTTGTACCGCTCGATCAGTTGTCGCACCGCACCGGCGAACCGGTCCCAGTGGTTGTCCGGCTCGGCTCCCTCGAGCAGCAGGAAATCGACTCCGGCGTCGTCGGTCACCAGGTGCAGACTCAGGTGCGGCGGCTCGTAGTCGGTGAACCGGTCCTCGGCGAACGTCACCTCGGGACGCCGGGCCCGGTAGTCGTGCAGGAGGTCGACGTCGAACCGCGCCAGCAGGCGGTGGTCGAGCACCTCGAGCAGGTGGTCCGCGGTCACCCGACCGGCCTGGCCGGCGTCCATGAACCCGTCCAGCGAGTGCACCAGCACCTTCGGCGTCGCCGCCGGGCCGGTTGCCACCGACTCGTCGACGATCTCGTAGAGGTCGTCCGGTCGCAGCATCGTCGTCTCCTTCGCGCAATTACCGACTGGCCCTTCCATTGTCCCCAACACGGGGACCGCGCCGACAAATTCCGTCCCCGGGAAAGTCGGGGCAAAGTCGCCGGAAAGTCGCGGGAAGATCGCCGGAGAACCTGCCGGGACCTCCCCCGCGTCCCAGAACCCGGCGGGCCGCGAGACAGCGATGGAAAGCGCTTGCTAGGTTGGTCGTCGTGAGCCGTGAACCTGATTCCGCCCTGACCGTCATGACGGCGATGAACGACGCCACGCGCGACCGCGTGCTCGTGCCGCAGGTCCGGCAACGCCTCGAGGCGGTCGCCACCGTGCTACCGGTCGGCCCCGGCGCGGCCGGTTTCCTCGACGATCCCGCCGTACGGGCGGCGCTCGCGGACGTCGACGTCCTGCTCACCGGGTGGGGCTGCCCGCGGATCGGGCCGGAGGTCCTGGACGCGGCGCCGAAACTGCAGGCGATCCTGCACGCGGCCGGGTCGGTGAAGGGGATCGTGGATCCAGTGGCGTTCGACCGCGGCATCAAGGTCTCGTCGGCAGCCACGGCGAACGCGCAGCCGGTCGCCGAGTTCACGGTCGCGGCGATCGTGATGGCCGGGAAGCGGGCGTTCCGGCTCGCGGCGCAGTACCGGCTGGAGCGCAGTAAAGCGGACCCGCACGGGATGCCGGGCAGCTACGGGACGACGGTCGGTCTGCTCGGCGCGTCCCGGATCGCGCGGATGGTCGCGGAGCGGCTGCGCGGATTCGACCTGCACGTGCTGATCAGCGATCCGTACCTGACCGCGGACGAGGCGGCCGCGCTCGGTGCCGAGCTGGTCGACAACGACACGCTGTTCCGGCGCAGCGACATCCTCAGCGTGCACGCGCCGCTGCTCCCCGAGACCGTCGGCCTGGTCGACGCCCGGCTGCTCGGTCTGCTGAAGGACGGCGCGTCGCTGATCAACACGGCGCGCGGCAAGATCATCGACTCCGGGGCGCTGATCCAGGAGTGCGCGAGCGGCCGGATCGACGCGATTCTCGACGTCACCGACCCCGAGCCGCTGCCGTCCGACTCGCCGCTGCTCGATCTCCCGAACGTCTTCGTCACCCCGCACGTCGCCGGCGCGGTCGGCAACGAGATCGCCCGCCTCGGCGAACTCGCGGTCGGCGAGCTCGAACGCCTCACCGCCGGCCGGCCGCTTCAGCACGCCATCAGCCCGACCGAACTAGGGAGACTCGCATGAGCCGCCTGATCCTGCCCGACACCGACCGGGAACTGTCGCGACAAACCGGGTGGGTGCGGGCGCATTGGGAGGCGCTCGCGGATCATCTGCTCGATTCGCTGGTTCCGTACTTCTCCCCCGGTGCGTCGCTGGTCGAGCTGCCCGGGAGGCCGAGCCGGTCGGGTACGGCGTCGGACGCACTGGAAGGTTTCGCCCGGTCCTTCATGCTCGCCGCGTTCCGGATCGCGGGTGTGCAGGGCAAGGGCTGCGAGGACCTGATCGAGCGGTACGCGCGCGGCGTTGCGAACGGCGCGAACCCGGACCATCCGGAGTCGTGGCTGCGACTCACGCCGCGGTCGCAGCAAATGGTCGAGGCCGCGGCGATCGCGGTGTCACTGCACGAGACCCGCCCGTGGATCTGGGACCGCCTCGACACCCGTGCGCAGGAGCAGGTCGCGGAGTGGCTCGGCGGCTTCATCGGATCGACGACCCACGACAACAACTGGCGGCTGTTCCAGGTTGTCAGCGAGCAGTTCCTCGCGTCGGTCGGTGCGCCGTACTCACAGGAGGACATCGACGGCGGTCTCGACCGGATCGAGGACTGGTACGTCGGCAACGGCTGGTACTCCGACGGCGACGGGCAGAACTTCGACAACTACATCGGCTGGGCCATGCACCTGTACCCGGGTCTGTGGGCGCGGATGGCCGCCGCCACACCGGGAGCGCAGTACGAGGACCGCCTGAAGCTCTACCAGGAGCGGATCAAGCTCTTCCTTGAGGACGCCGTCCACCTGGTCGGGAACGACGGTGCGCCGGTCTATCAGGGCCGCTCGCTGACGTACCGGATGGCGGCCGCGACGCCGTACTGGATGGGCGCGATCCTCGATTCGACCCCGCTGACACCGGGTCAGACACGTCGCCTGTGTTCGGGCATCGCGCGGCACTTCGTGCAGCACGGGGTTCCCGACGAGCGCGGCGTCCTGACGCTCGGCTGGTACGACACGTTCCTGCCGACGACGCAGCAGTACTCCGGACCGGGGTCGCCGTACTGGGCGTCGAAGGGGTTCGTCGGGCTGATCCTGCCGCCGGAGCACCCGGTGTGGTCGGATCCGGAGGACTCGGTCCCGCTCGACGACGCCAACCAGCTGAAGGCGATGCCGGAACCGGGCTGGATCCTGCACGGAAGTCGCCACGATCAGGTGGTGCAACTGGTCAACCACGGCGCCGACCATGCGCCGGTCGCGGAGCCCGAGGGCGTCGAGCCGGCGGGAGATCCGCACTACAACCGGCTCGCGTACGCGAACCACGCCGGCCCGGACCTGTCCGACCACGAGCCGCACGTCGACAACCTGATCTCGCTCGTCGCCCCCGACGGCGCAGCCAGCGGCCGCGGCCGGATCCGCCGCCTCGGCGTCGACGGTCACCGCGCCTCGTCGTGGCACCGGGCCTGGCTCGGCTCCGACGGCCCGTTCGCGATCGAGATCACCTCGGTCGTCCGCAACGGCTGGGAGATCCGGTGTGCGCTCGTCGAGGGCCCCGCGGGTGCGCTCGTCCGCAGCGGCGGGTTCGCGGTCGCCGGCGAGTCCTTGCCAGACGCAACAGTCAGTGAGCGGACCGCCGCGGCCCGCAACTCCGACGGTCTCGTCTCGGCGGTCGTCGGCCTGTACGGATACGACGAGGCGGGCGTGCACCGCGGACTCGGCGTCAACCCGTACGGCGCGCACTCCGCCACGCCGTACCTGACCGCGCCGCACCGCGGCGAACCGCTCGTCCTGGTGAACGCGGTCGTCCTCACCCGGGACGCGCTGCGGCCGGAGGCGCTTGCCGAGGGCATCGACGTGCGCGTCGACGGTACGACGGTGCGCATCGAGCTTCCCGGCAGCGACGTCGAGACGGTCGAACTGGGGCAGCACACCACCGTGTCGACGCGGTGACCGTTACATTGACCGCATGAGCACGTACGAAAAACTCCTGCAGGAGCAGATCCGGAACGAATTCACGGCGTCGCAGCAGTATGTGGCAGTCGCTGTCTGGTACGACGCCGAGGACCTGCCCCGGCTGGCCGCGCACTTCTACCAGCAGGCCCTGGAAGAGCGCAACCACGCGATGATGATGGTCCAGTACCTGCTCGACAACGACGTCAAGCCGCAGATCCCGTCGGTCGGTGATGTCGTCACCGAGTTCGCCACCGCGCTGGAGCCGCTCGAGCTCGCGCTCGCGCAGGAAGTCACCGTCACGCAGCAGGTCGAGATGCTGGCGCGCACGGCGCGTGACGAGAACAACTACATCGGTGAGCAGTTCATGCAGTGGTTCCTCAAGGAGCAGGTCGAGGAGGTCGCCTCGATGAAGACGCTGGTGAACGTCGCCAAGCGCGCCGGCGACAACCTGTTCCACCTCGAGGACTTCCTCGCCCGCGAGACGGTCGGCGAGGCCGGTGCCGACCCGCTGGCACCGGCGGCCGCCGGCGGCACCCTGTAAGCCCTTCGGCGGCGGCCGGAGCTACCAGCTCCCGCCGCCTCCGCCGCCGCCTCCACCGCCGGAGGAGCCGCCGCTGAAGCCGGACGAGCTGCCGCCTCCACCCGAGCTGGCCGGGGCGGGCGGCGGGTCGAAGGTGCTGGCGACGGTGGAGCTGACAGCGCCGGCGGTCCATCCGGACGTGTAGTAGGACGGTCCGGCGTACCAGTACGGGTCCGCCGGGATGCGGCCGGCGGCGACGAGCTGCTCGCAGACCTGCTGCCAGCGGTCGGCCAGCCCGAAGGCGATCGCCCATGGCAGGTACTTCGAGAAGATGTCCTCGCCCTCCTCGAACCGCAGCTGATCCGCCTCGGCCGTGGCCAGGTACTTCCGGAACCCGATCAGCTGGTCGGCGACCGCCCGGCCCGCCGGGTTCCGTTGCCCGCGGCTACGGATCCCGATCCAGATGCCAACGGCAACGAGCACCGCGATCACCGGGATCGCCACCGTCGCGGCCCGGCCGAGGCCACCGGTGGCGGCGCTGATCGCCGTACCCATCAGGCCGGCGCCGACCACCCACACGCCGATCACCGCCATGCAGGCGCATCCGGTTCCGTTCTTGAACGCCGATCCGCCGCCGGCCCGCGGCAGCCGCAGGTACCATTGGCGGGCCCGGACCTGGTCGCGCAGCGCCTTGATCATCGCGTCGTGCGCCTTGCGCATCGTGTGATCACCGACCGCGCCGCGTTCCAGCGCGATCTCCGCTCCCGGCTGCAACGACGGGAACAGGCCGAGCATCAGCGCCTGCTCGTGCGGCGCGGTCGCGGCCGCCGGGTTCAGCAGCACGGCCTTCTGGCTGGGCCCCTCGTTGACGATCTTGACGCCGCCGCGGACGGCCAGATCGATCAGCGTCGCCGCGGTTTCGGTCGTGGTCGCCTTCGAGTCGATCAGCAGGCCACCCTCCCCGACCGGGATCTTCGGCGGCGCGAACGCCACCGGGATCTGATCCTCGGCCAGCTCGTCCTTCACCGTCTGCACGGCGACCCCGTCCGGCGGGAACGTGCCCGGCGGCATTCCGCCGTACCGCTGGTCCTTGTTGCCGAACTTCGCGTACAGCGCGGCGAGCACCAGCGCGCCCGCGGTCACGACGCCGGCGCCGATCACCCGCAGCCAGCTCAGCCCGTTGCGCTCCAGCCAACTCGGCGGGTCGACCACGATCGGGGTGTCGTTCTGGACGGCACCCGCGCCGATCCCGGCGACGATCGTCACGCCCTCGCCGTCCGGCAGGTCCGAGGCGCGGAAGGTACCGCGGTCGCCGACGACCGAGCTCGAGCACTCCTGGTTCGAGCCGACCCGCCCCTCGAAGCAGGCGGTCTTCTGGACGCCGCCGGGCACGGTCACGCTGATGTCGACCCGCCGGATCGCGGCACTCCAGTTGTTGCCGGTCGCATCCCAGTACAGCTCGCTGTGGTCGTCGAAGTGCCGCAGCGCACCGCGGACGTCGTACTTGATCACGTACGTCGCGTCCGTACCGGGCACTGTCTCGTCGGCGGACCCGATCTGCAGCTGCAGCTCCTCGTAGCGACCCTGGTTGCCGGTGTAGGTGTCCTCGGTGAACTTGGCCGAGACGCCGGGCGTCGGCGATGCCACCTCGACGTTGCTGACCTCGTACAACTGATCCTTGGAGTCGTCGTCGGCGTAGGGCTCCCGCGTCACCAGAGTGCGGTAGATGCCGTGCCGGCCGGTGCTCCCGAAGTGGTAGTCGATCGTCTCGGTGACGTGCAGCACGCCGTCCGCTGAGACGTCGTACTCGATCCGGAAGTTCGTGATCTCGTCGCCGGATGCGCTCCCGGTAGCGCCCGCCGGTGCGGCGAACCCCACTGCGGCGAGGACCGCGACGACGGTCCCCAGCAGTGCCGCGAACAACGGACGACCAGCTACCCCGAGTGCCCAACGCATGTTCGCGACCCTATCGAGGGCAGGGGTCCGGGCCCGGCGGACGGACACGAATCCGGGACCCGAGGGGCCTTGTGCGAACTGCCGGTTAGCGGAATCGTGGGTGGACCAGGAGGAACGTCATGGCAGACAAGACGAACACTTCCCAAGGCACCGGGGCCGCGCCCGCTGTGGACAGCCCGGCCGCCATCCGCAACGTGGTGCTGGTCGGCCCGTCGGGCGCCGGCAAGACCACCCTCGTCGAGGCCCTGCTGGTGGCCTCCGGAGTCCTCAACAGACCCGGCACCGTCCAGGACGGAACCACGGTGTGCGACTTCGACGACGCCGAGATCCGGCAGCAGCGCACGGTCGGGCTGTCGCTCGCCTCGCTGCGCCACGACGGCCCCGACGGAACGGTCAAGGTGAACCTGATCGACACCCCCGGGTACGCCGATTTCGTCGGCGAACTGCGGGCCGGTCTGCGCGCCGCGGACTGTGCGCTGTTCGTGATCTCGGCGTGCGAGGGCGTCGACGAGCCGACCCGGACGGCCTGGCAGGAGTGCGCCGAGGTCGGGATGCCGCGCGCGGTCGCGGTCACCAAACTCGACCACGCCCGGGCGAACTACCAGAACGCACTGGCCGCGGCGCAGGCGGCGTTCGGCGACAAGGTGCTGCCGCTCTACCTGCCCGCTGGTGACGGGCTGATCGGGCTGCTCACCCAGACGTACTACGCCTACTCCGGCGGCAAGCGGTCCACGTCCGCGCCGGACCCGTCGTACGGCGACCAGATCGAGGAACTGCGCGGCACGCTGATCGAGGGGATCATCGAGGAGTCTGAGGACGAGTCGCTGATGGACCGCTACCTCGGTGGCGAGGAGATCGACGAGAAGATCCTGATCGAGGACCTCGAGCGCGCGGTCGCGCGGGGATCGTTCTTCCCGGTGATCCCGGTCTGCAGCGCGTCCGGCGTCGGTACCTACGAGCTGCTCGAAGTGATCACCGCCGGGTTCCCGTCGCCGCCGGAGCACCCGCTCCCCGAGGTGTTCACCCCGCACGGTGTCCCCCGCCAGGGTCTGACCTGCGACCCGGACGGGCCGCTGCTCGCCGAGGTGGTGAAGACGACGTCGGACCCGTACGTCGGCAGGGTCAGCCTGGTCCGGGTGTTCTCCGGCACCATCAGGCCCGACGCGACGGTTCACGTGTCGGGCCATTTCACGTCCTTCTTCGGTGACCACCACGGGACGGCGCACGGGCACGAGGACCACGACGAGGACGAGCGGATCGGCACGCTGTCGTTCCCGCTCGGCAAGATCCAGCGGCCGGCCGGCGAAGTGATCGCCGGCGACCTGTGCGCGATCGGCCGGCTCACGCGGGCCGAGACCGGCGACACACTGTCCGACAAGGCCGATCCGCTGCTGCTGAAGCCGTGGACGATGCCGGAGCCGTTGCTGCCGATCGCCGTCCAGGCGCACGCCAAGACCGACGAGGACAAGCTCGGCGTCGGATTGCAGCGGCTGGCCGCAGAGGACCCGACGCTGCGCATCGAACAGAACCCGGAAACCCATCAGATCGTGCTGTGGTGCATGGGCGAGGCGCACGCGGACGTCGTGCTCGACGCGCTCGCGAACCGGTACGGCGTCACCGTGGACCAGGTCGAGCTCCGGGTCCCGCTGCGGGAGACGTTCGGCGGCCCGGCCAAGGGGCACGGACGGCATGTGAAGCAGTCCGGCGGTCACGGCCAGTACGCCGTCTGCGACATCGAGGTCGAACCGTTGCCGCCGGGCTCCGGCTTCGAGTTCGTCGACAAGGTCGTCGGCGGCGCGGTGCCGCGGCAGTTCATCCCGAGTGTGGAGAAGGGCGTCCGGGCGCAGATGGAGAAGGGCGTCGCGGCCGGGTACCCGGTGGTCGACATCCGGGTCACACTGCACGACGGCAAGGCGCACAGCGTCGACTCCTCCGACATGGCGTTCCAGATGGCCGGCGCGCTCGCGCTGCGCGAGGCCGCCGCTGCGACCCGGATCGTGCTGCTCGAGCCCGTCGACCTGGTGTCGGTGCTGGTGCCGGACGACCTGGTCGGTGCGGTGATGAGCGACCTGTCCGGGCGGCGCGGGCGGCTGCTCGGCACGGACAAGGTCGGCGACAGCCGCACGCTCGTGAAGGCCGAGGTGCCGCAGGTGGAGATCACCCGCTACGCCATCGACCTGCGCTCACTGTCGCACGGCGCGGCGTCGTTCACCCGCGAGTTCTCCCGCTACGAGCCGATGCCGGACTCGGTGGCGGCCAAGCTCAAGTAGGTCGGCTCAGACGGCGGCGTACGTCGCGGGACTTGAGGTACGCCGCCACGTCGTCGTACCGCTCGCTCTGGTTGGCGAACTCGATGTAGGAACGGACGCGGTGCAGCCAGTCGAGGGTCGACGGCTTCACCGCGGCCAGCGCGTCGGTGAGGTGCCGCATCGCCAGCGGCGGCTCGCCGCCGGCCGTCAACGCCTCGTCGATCACCTTGTCCACCCCACGCTCGATCAGCGCGCGCAGGTCCGCGCCGCTGAACATCGCCGTCTGGCCGGCGATCGCCTTCAGGTCGAGCCCCTCGGCCGGGACCTCCTTGGTGAGCACGGACAGGATGTCGGCGCGGGCCGGCTCGTCCGGCGGCGGTACGAAGATCACCCGGTCGAAGCGGCCGGGACGCAGCATCGCCTCGTCGACGTCCCACGGTGCGTTCGTCGCCGCGAGTACCAGCAGGCCGTCGTTCTCGGAGCCGATCGCGTCGAGCTCCTGGAGCAGGACGTCGACCAGCCGGCGCGACTCGGACCCGCCGTGCTTGTGCCGCGCGAACGCCAGCGCGTCGAGCTCGTCGAGGAACAGCACGCACGGCGCATTGGCGCGGGCCCGTTCGAACGCGGCGTGCAGGTTGCGTTCGGAGACTCCGAGGTACGGATCCATCACGTCTTCGATCCGGACGTTGACGAACGGCAGCCCGCACTCCCCCGCGGTCGCCCGGGCGAGGAGCGTCTTGCCGCACCCGGGCGGTCCGTAGAGCATCACGCCGCCGCCGGACTTGCGGCCGTACTTCTCGTACAGCTCCGGGCGGCTCAGCGGCAGGATCACCATCCGGTGGATGACCCGCTTGATCTCCTCCATGCCGCCGACCTGGTCGAAGGTCGTGGTCTCCTTCGGCGCGTCCGCGACCAGCGGATCCTGCTCGTCCTCCGGACCGACCTTGATCCGTACGCCGCTGCGCTCGGAGATCATGCCGTCGACGAGCTGCTGCAGCCGCCCGGTGCCCTCCACAACACCTTGTTGGCGGGCCGCGGACAGGAGGTTGCGCAGCAGCGCGAGCCGCCCGTTCGCCGCGGCCAGCTCGCCGACCGGAACGAACTGGTCGTCGGGCAGCCCGTGCTGGTCCAGCACGACGACGTACTGGTCGAGCGCCTCCTCCGTCTCCCCCGCCGCCACCAGCGACTCCGCCAGCACCAGCCGCAACAACACATCGTCCGGACTCGCATCGACGGCCTTGCGGAGAGCCTGGATCCGTTCGTTACTCATGCGCCCCACTTTCGGTTGAGCCAGCGGCGGACCAGAGGTGGGACGACCCACGAGTAGACGCAGAACGCGAGCCAGGCCATGGCGAACGCGAACGACAGCGGCGCGAGGCCCGCGATCCGCAGGCCGTAGATGATTGCGACCGCGCCGACCCAGACGACCAGCGGATTGAACCGGGCGAACGGGCGCAGCGGCCGCATCAGCGGGTGATTCAGGAGCTTGGCGTCCCGCGCGGCGGCCCGCAGGTCCGCGTCACCGGGCTGCGCCGCAGCCGCGGAGGCGAGCGACTGGTACCCGGAGCGCGCGTCGCCGGTGAGGATCGACGCCGTGCCGTGCAGGGCGCGGGCATTCGGGTCCTCGGGGTCGTACCCGAGCGCCTCGGTGCTGTGCCGGTGCATGTCGCGGTCCTTGCCGAGCGCAAAGGCCACCTGCGCGCGGGCGGCCGAGACCGCCGCGCTTTCGGGCGCATGTGAGGCCGCCCGCTCGACCAGCGCGCTCGCCTTCTCGGCCTGCCCAGCCGTCAGACAGACGTGCGCGTACCCGATCAGGAGGTCCGGATCGTTCGGGTCGAGGCTCAGACCCTGCAGGTACGCCGCCTCGGCCTCGGGCAGCCGCCCCTCGGACCGCAGCGCGGCGCCCAGGATGTGGAGCATCGCGGGGAACGGGCCGTGCAGGGCGAGGCCGTCGCGGAGCACGTCGACCGCCTCGGCGTTCCGGTCGAGCGCATGCAGGGCGGCACCGCGGAACAGATACGCGCGGAAGTCGACCGCGGCATCGCCGGACAGTCCCTGCAGTTCTTCGAGGACCCGCTCGGGCCGGCCGATCTGCAGCCAGTGCGCCGCCATCCGCAGTCGGGACTCGCTCGGATCGTTCACAGCACCACCGCCACCAGGTAGAGGATCATGGCTTCGGCGACCGCGCCGCCGATCGTCGCGGCGATCCCGACACCCCACAGCGAGCCGTAGTCGGTGCCGCGCAACTGGAACGCGCGGTCCATCGGCCGCTGCAGCCGCAGTTGAGCCAGGCAGCACAGCACGGCCACGACCCGGATGCCCACGCGAACCCCGGACGTCAGATCGCCGTCGCCGTACAGCAGCAGGAAGACGCCGGTCACGAGGAACAGGCCGACGAGACCGGTGAGCAGGATCAGCCGGCGCTTGGCGGCATCGACACCGAGCCGGCGCGCGTTCAGGAACGCCACGACCGTGCAGGCGATCACGCCGCCGAAGAAGGCGACGTACGTCTGCGACATCAGCCGCCACGGACGGGCGCTGAGGTCCACGCCGGAGGAGATGGTCGGGCGCAGGAGTTCGTCCGGCATCGGGCTCCTCGTACGACGCGAATGGGCAGGGATTCGGCTCGCGCAGTGTATAGCCTGTGCGGATGAGCGAGAACTGCCTCTTCTGCGGGATCGTCGCCGGTGACATCCCCTCCACCCGGGTCGCGGAGACCGAGCGTGCGATCGCGTTCATGGACATCAACCCGGCAACGAAGGGTCACCTGCTGGTGGTCCCGCGGGCCCACTCGACGGATTTGCGGGAGGCCGACGCCGAGGACCTGACAGCCGCCACCCTGCTCGCCCAGTCGCTGGTCTCCCGGGTGATCGACCGCCTGGACGCCGACGGCGCCAACCTGCTCAGCTGCATCGGCGCCGCCGCGTGGCAGTCGGTGTTCCACACCCACCTGCACGTCATCCCGCGCTATCAGGACGACCCGCTGCAGCTCCCCTGGCACCCGACGCCCGGCGACTTCGACGAGATCAAAGCGACCGCCGCCCAGCTCGGCTGAGCTAGCGGCGGGCGACCAGTTCGTAGACGGACAGCAGCTCGGGCACCAGGGCCGACCAGTCGTACTTCGGTACGGCGGCCAGCCCGGCCGCCCGGAGCTCATCGCGCCGCTGCGGGTCGTTCAGCAGCGCCAGGGTGCGCCGAGCGAGCTGATCGACGTCACCAACGTCGAACAGCTCCCCCAGCCGCCCGCCTTCCAGCACCTGCCGGAACGCGGGCAGATCGCTCGCCAGGACCGGTGCGCCGGCGGCCATCGCCTCGAGCAGCACGATGCCGAAACTCTCGCCGCCGAGATGTGGAGCGACGTACAGGTCGGAGCCGGCCAGCATGTCCGCACGCGCCTCGTCGTCGATCGCGCCGAGGAACAGGATGTTGTCGCGGTACTTCGGCGGAACCGGGCCCGCCGCGTGTCCCGCACCGGCGACGAGGATCTTCAGTCGGGGCCGCTCGGCGAGCAGCGCCGGTACGGCGTCAATCAGCACGCCGAGGCCCTTGCGCGGTTCGTCCAGCCGGCCGAGGAAGCTGATCGTGCCGTCCGCCCCCATCCACTCCGGCCGTGGACTGCCCTTGAAGCGGGACGTGTAGAGGCCGTTCGGGATCACCACCGCCTCGCCGCCAATGTGCTGCACCATCATCGAGCGGGCGTTCTCGGACACGGCGATCCGGGCGTCGATCTTCTCCAGCGCCGGCCGCAGCAGCCCGGACGCCACGCTCATCGCGCGGGACCGGACCTGCCAGGTGTGAAACGTCGCGACGAACGGCCCGTCACCCTGCCAGAGCGCGATGATCGAGGCGCTCGGCGTGGTCGGCTCATGGACGTGCACCACGTCGAAGTCCCCGTCCGCGAGCCAGTTCCGGACCCGCGCTGCCGTCCGCGGACCGAACGTCACCCGGGCGACCGACCCGTTGTACGGAACGCCGACGGCCCGCCCGGACGACACGACGTACGGCGGGACCGCGTCCTCCGGATCGTCGACCGGCGCCAGCACCGAGACCTCATGGCCGACCGACAGCAACGCCTCGGCCAGATCGCGGACATGGTTCTGTACCCCGCCGGGCGTGCCCAGCGAGTACGGACAGACCACACCGATCCTCACAGCACGATTCTCACTCCTCAAGGAAAATCCGGCTCAGCTGACTGATCCGTGGGTGGATCCGCGTGACCGAGTCGGTGCCCACGCTGTACGACCGAGCGCGTCCCCCGCGGCTGAGGCCCCTGAGCCCCTACCGGGAACCGCGCACCCCCATTCGGGACCGTGCACCCCGTCCTGGAGCCTCCCATCCCCGCCGGGGCCTCGCACACCCGCCCGGGACCGTGCACCCCCTCCTGGGACCTTGAACAAGCAATAACCAGTCCACACCCATCACAACCTGTGCAAGCTTCCGTCTTGAGCCCGCACGACGACCGGCGCAGCCAACCTCGCACGCGCGGCGGATCAGCCGGGTGGTCATCTGGTCGGCGGTGGCGTGGCGTGGTGTGCGGTGGTCTAGGAGTCTCCGGGTTTCCGCCGCACGGTGGGTTCACCCACGGTGTTGTGGGTTCCGTACCCATCACACGGGTCAGGAACCCACAACACGATGGGTGAACCCACCGCGCGGGGACAAGC
>NZ_JBEZFT010000027.1:0-54125 GCF_040649595.1 Kribbella sp. NPDC048915
GCACCCACACCCTCCAACCAGCCACCTGACCCAGGGGTGGGCACCGCCCACCCCTGACCCAACCCAGCACCCCACACCAAAACTCAACAGGCTCTGTAGCACGCCGGCGGCGAAACAACCCGCCGTCGCGCGAGGTCCGGGTCAGAGCGAGGACGTGATGGGGAAGTCGAAGTACGTCGTGGGGTGGGGCTCGTCGTGTAGTGAGTAGTGCCACCACTCGTGGGCGCAGGCTTCGAAGCCGGCGGACTCCATAACGGTCCGCAGGTGCAGGCGGTTCTGTGCCTCGTCAGGCGAGAGCTCCGCAGCGCCATGGTGTGAGCGGACATCCATCAGATCGTGGCCGCCGCCCATCGCGGCCAGGTCGCCGGTCGTCAGGTCGTACAGCGTCAGATCGACGGCGCTTCCGCGACTGTGGCCCGACCGCGTGGCGACGTACCCGGAGGAGATCATCGACGCGCGGGTGATGTTCGGGTAGAAACGCTGCTTCGTCCGCCCGTCCTCGCGTTCCTCCGACCAGCGCAGGAAGTGGTTCACGGCGCGCTGCGGGCGGTACCCGTCCCACAGCAGCAGCCCGAACCCGCGCGCCGCCGCCTTCGCGCGAGCGACCTCCAGCGCCGCGCACAGCGCCCTGGTCCCGACGATGCGATTCACCAGGTACCCGTCGACCGGCGTGCCGACGAAGTTGTCCCAGGTCGCGTACTTCGCGTCCCAGCGGATCCCCGGCACCGCCTCGTCCACGAAAACGAAGTCGCCGTTCATCGGAGCTTCCCGGTCAGAGTCAGCGTGACGAGTCGGTCGATCACCTCGGCGAGCGGTACGCCGGCCGCCGCCATCATCCGCGGATAGCGGCTGTACGACGTCATGCCCGGGAACGTGTTGACCTCGTTGAGCACCGCCTGACCGTCCGGTGTGAGAAACATGTCGACACGAGCGAGCCCACTGCACCCGAGCGCGGCGTACACCGCCTGCGCCGTCTCCTGAACCAGCACTCGAGCGGACTCGGGGATGTCGGCCGGAACGATCGGCGTCGAGTTCTCCGAGCCGGTCTCGGGCGAGTCCTCCTGGTGGATCTTGAAGAATCCGTGGGTCAGCGCGATGTGGTCGAGTTCGCCGGTCATCAGGTCGAGTTCGTTGCCCATCACCGCGCAGCCGATCTCGCTGCCGGCGACCGCCTCCTCGATCAGGACCTTCCCGTCGTACCGGCTCGCGGTCTCGATCGCCGCAGCCAGGCCCGCGGCGCGCGTGACCTTGCCGACGCCGAAGGACGACCCGGAGCGCGCCGGCTTCACGAACACGGGATAAGGCAACTCGGCCGGATCGAGCTCACCCGTGACGAGCCAGAAGTTCGGCGTCGCGATACCGGCCTGACGAGCGACGGTGTAGGTGAGCGACTTGTCCATGCATTGCACGGAGGCCTGCACGCCGCACCCGACGTACGGAATCCCGGACAGCTCCAGCAGTCCCTGGATCACGCCGTCCTCACCGCGTTTGCCGTGCAGAACGGGCAGGACGACGTCCAGGTTGACCGTCCGGTACTGACCATGCCGGATTCGCGATCCGAGCCGATCGGATTCGAGCAGCAGCAGGCCCTGCACGCTGCGATCCGGCGACAGCACGACCGGCGTCGATGCGCTGGTCTCCCAATCCGCAGCAGGACCGGCGCAGAGTTTCCACGCGCCGTGGCGGGTGATCCCGATGAAGTACGGGTCGTACTTCGCGAGGTCGAGGTTCCTGGCGATCTCCTGGGCGGACTTGACGGAGACGCCGTGCTCCTCGGATTCGCCGCCGAAGAGGATGCCGAGCTTGACCTTATCCATGATGCTCCTTCACGAAGTTCAGGCAGTTGCGGACGGAGTTCTCGACCGTGTCGCGGAGTGCGTGGTCGGTGTAGTAGGCGGTGTGCGGACTGATCACCACGGTGGGCAGGCGGTGCAGGCGCAGCAGCAGGTCGTTGTCGATCGGGTCGTGCCGGCGGTCGACGTAGAAGATCCCTTCTTCGCCTTCGAGTACGTCGAGAGCGGCGCCGCCCAAGCGCCCGCCCTCCAAGGCGTCCACGAGCGCCGGCGTGTCGATCAGACCGCCGCGTCCGGTGTTGATCACGAACGCGCCGGGTTTGAGCTGAGCGATCCGCCGGCGGTCGAGCAGATGATGCGTCCGGGCGGTCAGCGGTGTGTGCAACGTGACGACGTCGCTCTGCCGCAACACCGCCTCGAGATCGCCCGAATACTTGTCGTAGGCAACCACCCGGCACCCGAAACCGCGCAGTCGATCGATCACCGCGGTGCCGATCCGCCCCGTCCCGACGACGCCCACGGTCAGGTCCCGCAGTTCCCGGCCGCGGACCGCGTCCAAACGGTAGTCGTGGACGTCCGTACGCCGAAGAATCGACCGAATGTGACGGATCGCCATCAGCATCAACAGCACCGTGAAGTCCGCGACACTGTCGGGGGAGTAGCTGACGTTCTCGACCCGGAGGCCCAGGTGCTCGGCGTACTTCACGTCGAGGTGGTTGCAGCCGATGCTCCGCGTGGAGATGTACCGCACACCGGCGCGACGCAGCGCCCGCAACGTGCCGCGCGTGACCGGCGTCTTGTGACCGATGCTGATGCACCGACTCCCGGCCGCCAGATCGACGTTGATCACCTCGACGGGGTCCGCGGTCAGCAGCGGAACGAACCGCAGGGGTCCTGCCAACTCACGGAACACCGCGGCCTCGTCCGGCTCGCACCCGAACACTGCGATAGTTGTCAGTCCTTCGACCGAAGGAGCTTCGATCCTTGCTGCGTAGGTCATGTCAACGACCCCACCGAAGTTGTCCTGAGCCGTTTCCCTCGCCGCCTCAGGTACAGGCTGAATCCGCGGTACAGCACCGGTCGGAGCGGCAGATCCCACTCGCCGACGTACCGTACCGCTTGACCGCCGAGGCCGGCCTTGAACTGGATCAGCCCGACGTGTGGATCGTTGGCGTCGAGCGTCGAGGTGATGCCGCGGAGGTCGTACACGTCGCACCCGGCCGCGAGGGAGTCGCGGATCATCGCCCATTGGCACGCGTTCGAGCCGCGGACGTCACGCTTCGCCGTTGCGGAGGCGCCGTACGAGTACCACGCGCGCCCACCGACGCGGACCAGGATGCTCGCGGCGACGAGATCACCCTGATGATGTGCCGAGTAGAGCGACAGACGTGTGGGATCCTCGGCACGCAGCGCGCTGAACATCGTCTCGAAGTAGGGCAGCGGCCGCGGCGTGAAGTGGTCACGTGCAGCGGTGTGTACGTACAGCTCGTGAAAGGCCGCTAGATCGTCCCCGACGGTGACTTCGACACCAGTTCTCGCAGCCTTCTTGATGTTGCGCCGCCAGAGCTGGTTCATGCCCGCGAGTACGTCGTCCTCGGTGCGGCCGGCGAGCGGTACCTCGTACTTGAACTGCGGCTGCCCGACACCGAAACCGTCATCCGGACTCTGCGGCAACCATCCGGCCTGAAGGAGTTGTTCCGTTACGCGAGCACCGATTGGGTCGGCGCAGCCAGGCAGCTCGGTCAGCCGCCGGACCTCCGGATTCGCCACAGCAGCCTTGACGACGGCGGCGCTCCAGGTGTGCGTACGCACCGGCGGCACCAACCTGATCGCGAACGCGCCATGGGCCTTGAGGTACGTCGCCAGTGGATCGAGCCAGCTGCTGAGATCGCCGGCCCAATCGATGGACGGGCCTTCGGGCAGGTACGCCAACGTGGTGCCGAGGCGCGGGACCGGGCGGTGCAGGACGAGTCCGGCGCCGACGAGTCGCGGGCCGTCGTACCAACCGAGCGACTCACTGCGCCACTCGGTCTTCACCTCACCCCAGGCAGGCGTCTGGAGGAAGCTGACCGACCGCTGGGTCGCGATGTAGGCCAGATGCTCCGCCGTGCTGATCGGCGTGACGGTCAGCCTCACCCCTGCATCCTCGGGTCGTGCGTCGGGTCGGGATACCGCGGTGCGCAGCCGCCGCTGATCGCCTCCGGGCGGAACTCGTAGTGCCACGGCTCGTTGTCGTAGATCTGGCACAACCCGTACCGGGAACCGTTCCGCGCCAACCACCGCGTCGCGTCCGTCCGGCCGATGTCGACGGCCTGCCCCGCGACATGTGGCGACTTCTCCGGCGTGGCGACCCAGCGAGCAGCCTCCTTCTCGGAGCCGTACTTCGCCACCGCCTCGCGGAGCAGACTCTGCTGGTACGCCGCCGTTCGCCAGCCGCTGTTGACGTAGAACGTGATCCCGTCCCGCCCGGCGTCGGTCGCGGCCCGGCGGACCGCCTCGAGCAGCGCGGGATCGAGGTTGGCGACGCCGGCGACATGGTCGTCGAAGACCGTCGTCCCGTCGGGTATCGCGCCGTCCGGCACCCCGAGTGTGACCGAGTTGGTCGAGATCGACGGCAACGCCAACAGTTGGTGGATGAACACGCCGAGGATCGCCACGTTGGCGACCACGAGGGCCGCGCGCAGCGACCTGCGCCTCCGGCGGGATGCGGTACGGTCTGGTGCGTTGACAGACATGCGCTCAGTCAAAAGAAGAGCAGGTTGCGAGCGCGTATCCGGTTTTCGATACACCGGCGATATGTCCCGCCTCGTACCATCGACAGTGTGCGGGTGCTGATCGTCGAGGACGAACCAGAGCTGGCGCGAGCCGTTCGGGACGGCCTACGCCTGGAAGCGATCGCCGCGGACGTGGCCGGTGACGGCGAGACCGCGCTGGAAATGCTTGCCGTCAACACCTATGACATCGCCGTCCTGGACCGCGACATCCCGGGTCCGTCGGGGGACGAGATCGCGCAGCGGATCGTTGCCTCCGGCAGCGGTATGCCGATCCTGATGCTGACCGCGGCGGACCGGCTGGACGACAAGGCGTCCGGGTTCGAGCTCGGGGCGGACGACTACCTGACCAAGCCCTTCGCACTGCAGGAGCTCGTCCTCCGGTTGCGGGCCCTCGACCGGCGGCGCGCCCACAACCGGCCGCCGGTGCGGGAGATCGCCGGGCTGCGGCTGGACCCGTTCCGGCGCGAGGTCTTCCGGGGCGGGCGGTACGTCGCGCTCACCCGGAAGCAGTTCGCCGTCCTCGAGGTGCTGATGGCGGCCGAGGGCGGCGTGGTGAGCGCGGAGGAGTTGCTCGAGCGGGCCTGGGACGAGAACGCCGACCCGTTCACCAACGCCGTACGCATCACCGTCTCGGCGCTGCGCAAACGCCTCGGCGAACCGTGGCTGATCACCACCGTCCCGGGCGTCGGCTACCGCATCAGCACCGCGGAGTCCGACGACGCCGCGGTCGGAGAGGCAGGGCGGGCGCGTGGATAGGGAGCCGGGATGAGCGTCCGGCTCAAGCTGACCCTCAGCTATGCGGGCTTCCTGATGCTGGCCGGCGGCTTGTTGCTGGCGGCCGTGTGGGTCTTCCTGCTGCGGTACGTGCCCGACCGCGCGATGCTCATCGTGCCCGACGGACTGCAGGGGGACGTCTTTCCGATCCGTTCCGTCCTGCTGCGGACGTTCGCGCCGCGGGCCGCGATCGTGATGCTGGTCCTGCTGGTCTTCGGGCTGGCGGGCGGGTGGATCCTGGCCGGGCGGATGCTGGCGCCGCTGACCCGGATCACCGAGGCGACCCGGCTGGCCGCGACCGGGTCGCTGTCGCACCGGATCGAGCTGCGCGGACGCAACGACGAGTTTCGGGAGCTCGCCGACGGGTTCGACACGATGCTGGCGCGGCTGGAGGCGAAGGTCCTCGAGCAGCAGCGGTTCGCGGCCAACGCGTCGCACGAGCTGCGGACGCCGCTGGCGATCACCCAGACGCTGCTCGACGTCGCGCACAACGACCTGAACAGCGACAACCGGGCCCTCGTCGACCGCCTCCGCGTCGTCAACAACCGGGCGATCGACCTGACCGAGGCGCTGCTGCTGCTCAGCCGCGCCGATCAGCGCTCGTTCACGCCGGAGCCTGTGGACCTTTCCCTGCTGGTGGAGGAGGCCGTCGAGACCCTGCTGCCGCTCGCCGAGAAGCGCGGTCTGGCCGTTCACGTCTCCGGCAACGTCACGATGGTCCAGGGCTCGCGGCCCCTCCTCCTGCAGTTGACGACCAACCTGGTCCACAACGCGATCGTCCACAATCTGCCCGAGGCCGGCACCGTGTGGATCACCACCGGCACCCGTGCGAACACCGACGAGAACACCGTCGAGCTGACCGTCGAGAACACCGGTCGAGAGCTGTCGCTCAGCACGGTCCGGACCCTGACCGAGCCGTTCCAGCGCGGCGCCGAACGGGCCCGCAGCGACCATGGCGGCGTCGGCCTGGGCCTGGCGATCGTCGACACGATCGCGCGCGCCCACGGAGGCGAGCTCACCCTGCTCCCACGCTTCGGCGGCGGCCTCCGCGCCACCGTCCAGCTACCGGTCAAGCACGGACCCGGCCGTACTGGTGAGGCTCTGACTCACCCGTACCGGTGAGGCTCTGACTCACCCGTACCGGTGAGGCACTGACCCACCCGGCCGTCCGGGTGGGTCAGTCGGCCGGCATCAGCGCTTCTTCAGCGTGAAGGTGAGGTGCGTGACACTGCTCGGTGATGCCACGGTCTCGACGTCGTACCGGTCCTCGAGACCCTCCAGCCCGTCCCACAGCCGCTCCCCCCGACCGAGCAGGATCGGGACCTGCGCGACGTGCACGTAGTCGATCAGGTCCTCGGCGAGGAAGTCCCGGATGATCGTCGCGCCACCGCCGACCCGGACGTCGAGCCCGTTCGCGGCCGTCTTCGCCTGCTCGATCACTTCCTGCGGCGACGCGTCGACGAAGTGGTACGTCGTACCGCCCTCCATCTCGATCGACGGGCGCGGCCGATGGGTGAGCACGAACACGGGCTGGTGGAACACCGGATTCGGGCCCCACCACCCCTTCCAGTCCGGGTCGTCCTGCCAGCCGGGCGGACCGAACTTGCCGGCGCCCATGATCTCCGCGCCGATCCCGGGATCGTGCTGCTGGGCGAACGCGTTGTCGACCCCGACCGTGCCGCCCTCCCGCCCGTCACTCGCGTGGAAGAACTGCGTCCCGACCAGCCAGTCGTGCAGCCGCTCGCCCGCGTGCCCGAACGGCGCCTCGCGGGACAGCCCCTCGCCGGTGCCGAACCCGTCCAGCGAAATCGCGAAATTGTGAACCCGTACCTTTGCCATCGCTCGCTTCCTCCCGCTCGCGGCGCCGCCCTCCGGCGCCCTCACGAGAAGGTCGGAGCCGGCCGACCCGCTTTGACATCGCGTTCACAAATCGTCGTCGGTCCAGTGTCCAACACTGGCATGGTCCGGAAACCAGCTCTCGTGACTGACCCGTGGGCGGGTCTGAGCGATCGAGTCGGCGCCCGTGCCGTACGACCACGCCGTACGACCGTGCCGTACGACCGTGCTGTACGACCATGCTGTACGACCGTGCTGTACGACCGCGCGTGCCCGCGCCGAGGGCCCTTGAGCCCAGACCGGGGACCGCAAACACCGATCCGAGACCGTGCACCCCACCCGGGACCTTGGACAAGCAATAACCGGTCCACACCCACCACACCCTGTCCAAGCCCCCGTCTTCAGCCCGCACGACGACCGGCGCAGCCGACCTCGTACGAACGGATATCCGCGCGTGTTGAGGGGGAGCAGCCGGCGGTGATCTAGCCGACGGTGATGGGGTCGGCGGTGTTCGGCAAACGGTGCCGGTGCGGCGTGGTGCGGCGTGGTGCTGTGCCGTGGCGTGGCGTGGCGTGGCGTGGCGTGCCGTGCCGTGCCGTGCCGTGCCGTGCCGTGCCGTGGCGTGCCGTGGCGTGGCGTGGTCCGGCGTGGCGTGATGGTGCGGCGCGTGATGGTGTGGCGTGGTCGTAGGGGTTTCTGGTGTCCACCCACGGTGGGTTTACCCACGGTGTTGTGGGTTCCACACCCTTCACACGGGTCAGGAACCCACAACACGATGGGTGAACCCACCGTGCGGGAACGCGCGCGGCGTCCAGCGCGGGCGCCGAGCCGGTGCGGATCGTCGTACCGGGGCGGGGCTCGGTCGTCCGGACCCGCCACGGATCGGTCACACGAGCCGGAACCCCTCCCGCTGACACGGCGGAAAGGCCGTGTAGGTCGCGTGTCAGGGTGGTGTCAGGGCACCCGCCGACAGTGGTCGCATGACAACTTCGGCGATCGCGGTCACTGGACTGCGCAAGACCTATGGCGACCGGACCGTGCTCGACGGGATCGACCTCGACGTCCCGGCGGGCACCGTCTTCTCGCTGCTCGGCCCGAACGGGGCCGGCAAGACGACTACGGTCAACGTGCTGACCACATTGATCAAGGCTGACGGCGGTACGGTCCGCGTGGCCGGGTACGACGTTGCGTCCGAGGCGAAGGCGGTGCGCTCCGCGATCGGGGTGACCGGTCAGTTCGCGGCGGTGGACGACCTGCTCACCGGGCGGGAGAACCTCCAGTTGATGGTCGACCTGAGCCCGAAGGCCGCCGGTACGACGGTTGCGCAACTGCTCGAGCGCTTCGAGCTGACCGAGGCGGCGGACAAGCCCGCGGCGACGTACTCCGGCGGGATGCGCCGCAAGCTCGATCTGGCCATGACGCTGGTGGGGAACCCGCGGATCATCTTCCTGGACGAGCCGACGACGGGTCTCGACCCGCGCAGCCGGCGCACCATGTGGACGATCATTCGCGAACTGCTCGCCGACGGCGTGACGATCTTTCTGACCACGCAGTACCTCGACGAGGCCGACCAGCTCGCCGACCAGATCGCGGTGCTCGACAAGGGCCGGCTGGTTGCCCAGGGCACCCCGGACGAGCTGAAGCGGCAGATCCCGGGCACCCATGTCCGGTTCCGGTTCGGCTCGCTCGGCGAACTCGACCGGGCCGCGCGGGTCCTGCCGGACGCGACCCGCGACGACGACCAGCTGACCTTGCGGGTGCCCAGCGACGGCGGGACCCGGTCGGTCCGCAACCTGCTCGACCGGCTCGACGAGTACGCGCTCGAGGCCGACGAGTTCTCGGTCAACACCCCTGATCTCGACGACGTTTTCCTCGCCCTGACCGGGCACGACACCGCGGAGGTGACCGCATGACGAAGAACCCTTCGATCGTGATGCTGCGCCGGAACTTCAAGCACCTGACCCGGAACCCGACCTCGGTCTTCAATGCGGTCCTGATGCCGGTCGTGGTGATGCTGATGTTCGTCTACATGCTCGGCGACGCGTTCAGTGTCGGCGTCCCGTACGTCGACTACGCGACGCCCGGGATGCTCCTGCTGGCGGTCTGCTACGGACTCGGCGCCGTGGCGACGGCGGTGAACTCGGACATGACCAAGGGTGTCATCAACCGGTTCAAGGTGATGGACGTGCCGCGCGGCGCGGTCCTGACCGGGCACGTGGTGGCCAGCGTGCTGACCAATCTGATCGCGATCGCCGCGGTCATCGGGGTCGCGTTCGCGCTCGGGTTCAACCCGTCGGCAAGCTTCGCGCAATGGCTGGGGGTGATCGGCCTGGTCGTCCTGCTCGGTCTCGCGACCGGTTGGCTGACCGTCGCGCTCGGGCTGTTCGCGAAGTCGCCGGAGACCGCGGGACTCGCCTCCGTGCCGCTGATCATGCTGCCGTTCTTCAGCAGCGCGATCGTGCCGGCCGACAAGATGGGTCCCGGCGTGAAGCAGTTCGCGGAATACCAGCCGTTCACGCCGATCATCGAATCGCTGCGTGGTCTGCTGAACGGCGCCCCGCAGACCGGTGACCTGGTTGCCGCGGTCGCGTGGTGCGTCGGGATCGCCGTGGTCGGCTACTTCTGGGCGACCTCGACGTTCACGAAGCGAGCGTGACCTCCGCGAGCTCACGCCAGCTCGCCCGCCGGCCCGCTTCCGTCGCCTCGGTGAACCTGGTGTCACCGAGGCGACGGCGCGTTTGGTCCTCGAGCCGGATCACGTCCGGGTTCGACCGATCGGGCAGGCCGCGGACGACAGCGCTCGCGGCCAGCAGTCGCGCCGCCTGCTCGTCCTGGCCGGTGCGCGACGCCAGGTCCGCGATACCGACGAGAATCTGGGCGATCCCTGGCAGATGACCACCCTCGCCGGCCGCCTGGTACGCCGCTGCGCGGTGCTGCCGGGCCTCGTCGAGATCGTCGGTCAGATAGCCGCGGGTGTCCTCGATCGTCGCGCGCAGGTTCGCGCTCTCCGCCTCGCGGCCGAGCAGGGTCGTCGCCCGATCGAGTTGCGCACGCGCCTCGTCGGTATCGCCCTGCCAGCGCGCGAGCGCCGACTTCGACAAGGTGAGCTCGACGAGCGCCTCGGGCCAGGCCACCCGTTCGGCCAGGTGCTGGGCCTCGGCCATTGCGGCAGCGCTGGCCTTCGCGTCGCCGGCCAGCCAGTACAGCTCGGCCTGCCGTGACCGCAGCCGTACGACGTCCTCGATCGCGCCGACCTCCGTGGCGACGGCGATCGCCTGCTCGTAGTACTCGCATGCGGCCGTGAAGTCCCCGCGGACGGCGACCCGGTCCGCGAGCTCGGTCAAGGCGAACGAGATTCCCCACCGTTCGCCGATCGCCCGGAACTCCGCCAGCGCGGTTTCGAGCGCGTGATCGGCGTCCCGGCTGCCGTCGCCGAGCATGATCCGCATCTTGCCGGTCTGCAACCGCGCCAACGCCCGTACCCAGGGATCGTCATCGCCAAGCAGCGGTTCGAACGCGGAGACGAGTGCGTCCGGCCCGTCCAGCAGACGTTCCACCGCTGCGGACAGCGTGACGGCCGGATGCGGCGTGGCGACCCGTCGGCTGACGTCGGCAGCCTTACGGATCCAGTCCTCCGCGGCGTACTGGTCGCGTCCCCGTCCCGACGTCATGATGCCGGTGACGAACGCGTACACCACGGCGCGAATCTCGTCCGGCACTTCACCCGGCACGGCCGGTGCGGCCAGCAGGAACTCGTTGCCTTCGACCTTGTGGCCGGCCAGCCACCAGTACCACCCGGCGGCCGCGGCGAGCCGCATCGCGCCGCGGGCGTCCTCCGCCGCGAGCGCGGCGCGCATGGCCGCGGCGATGTTGTCGTGCTCGGCCTCGACGATCGCCAGCCATTCCACCTGCTCCGTACGGCGCAGGTGCGGGTCGGCCCGCTCCACCAGGTCGGTGAAGAACGCAAGGTGTGTACGGCGGGCCTGGTCGGATTCACCTGCCTCGTCGAGGCGCTGTTGCGCGTACTCCTTGATCGTCCCGAGCAACCGATAGCGAGGTGCGCCCTCGTCCTTCGCGACCACCAGTGACTTCTCGGTCAGGGCGGTGAGCAGGTCGAGGACCTCCCACGACTCTACCTCGCCACCCGCGCACACCTGCTCGGCCGCCTCGAGTCCTGCGCCGCCCGAGAAGACCGAAAGCCTGCGCAGGACAGCGCGCTCGGCGTCGGACAGCAGTTCCCAGCTCCAGTCGATCACCGCGCGCAGCGTGCGGTGCCGCGGGAGCGCCGTACGGCTGCCGCCGGTCAGCAGCCGGAAGCGATCGTCGAGACGATTCGCGAGCTGCGCCGGCGACATCGTGCGCAACCGAGCCGCCGCCAGCTCGATCGCCAGCGGCATCCCGTCGAGCGCGCGGCAGATCCGGGCCAGGGTTTCGCGGTCCGCGGTCAGCTCCGCACGGACGGCCGTCGCACGGTCGAGCAGCAGCTGGACGGCCGGTGACGCCTCGATGTCCTCGAGGTCGGCATCATCCGTTGGCAGCGCCAATGGTGCCACCGGCCACAAAGCCTCGCCGGTGATGCCGAGCGGTTCGCGGCTGGTGGCGAGGATCCGCAGCCGCGGGCATTCGCCGAGGACGCGATGGGCGAACGTCGCGGCCGACTCGATCACGTGCTCGCAGTTGTCCAGGATCAGCAGCATCGTCCGCTCGCGGAGGGCGGCGATCACCCGGTCGGTTGGATCCGTTTCCGGTACGTCACCGAGCAGGGCGTCCCGCAACGCAAGCGCGCCGAGCGTCGTCTGCGCCACGTCGCCGTCCGGCCCGATCGCCGCGAGCTCGACCATCCAGGCGCCGTCGGGCAGCTCCTGGGCCTGGTCGCGCAGCATCGCGCGGGCAGTCTCGGTGGCGAGGCGGGTCTTCCCGGAGCCGCCCGGTCCGATCAGGCTGGTGAGGCGGTGGCCGACGACCAGGTCCCGTACGGCGGCGAGGTCTGCGTCCTTGCCGACGTACGTCGTCAGCTCCTCCCGGAGGTTCGTGTTGCGCTTCTCGTCCCGGCGGATCAGTTCGCCGCGCAGCAGGGCGACGTGCAGGGCGGAGAGTTCGGGGGAGGGGTCGACACCGAGCTCGTCGGCGAGCCGCTCCCGGGTGCGCTCGTACACGCCCAGCGCGTCGGTGTCGCGCCCCGAGGCGACCAGTGCGCGCATCAGGGCGGCGACGAGACGTTCGCGCAGCGGGTGCGCGGTGACCAGATCGGTGAGTTCCGTGACGAGGTCCGCGCCGTGGCCGAGCGTGATCTCGGCGTCGAAGCGGTCCTCGGTCGCGGTCAGGCGCAGTCCGTCGAGACGGGTCACCGCCGCGTCGAACGCCCCGCTCTCGGTCAGGCCGACGTCCTGCATCGCAGGCCCACGCCACAGGCCGAGCGCCTCCCGTAGCAGCTGCACATCCTGCGGTCCGGGGTTGGCGCGGGCGCGGGTGACCAGCCGCTCGAACCGTACGGCGTCCACCGCGTCGGGATCGAGGTGCAGCCGGTAACCGTCCGTGTGTCCCTCCACCGGGAGCACCTTGCGCAGCCGCGAGACCAGCCGCTGCAGCGCGTTCGCCGCGTCCGCGGGTGGCTGCTCGCCCCAGATCCAGTCGACCAGCGTCGCCTTCGGCACCACCCGCCCGGCGTCGAGCGCCAGCGCGATCAGGAGACCGCGGAGCCGTGCGCCGGGTACGTCGACGACCTTTCCGTCGTCGTCCCGCACCTCGAACGGTCCCAGCATCCCGATCTGCACGGGCCAGATTGTGTCACGCCGCTGCGTCAGCTCACGGCGCGCTTCACCAGCGTGACGATCTGCTCCTCGACCTCGGGGGTGAGCTCGAGCATCGCGAACGACGTCGGCCAGAAGTCGCCCTCGTCGAGCTGCGCCGGCGGGTTGAAGCCGAAGGTCGCGTAGCGAGCCTTGAACTTGGCCGCGTCCTGGAAGAAGCAGACGACCTTGCCGTCCTTCGTGGCCCAGGCCGGCATGCCGTACTAGGTCTTCGGGGTGAGCTCGGGCGCGATCTGCGGGATCAGCTCGTTCAGCCGCTCGGCCATCACCCGGTCGGCGTCGGCCATGGCGGCGATCTTCTCCGCCTGCGCCTCGGCCGGGTCCTGCTTGCTCTTCAGGTCCTTCGCGTGCTCCTTCATCGCGGCCTGCTCCTCCGCGGTGAATCCGTCGTACGACTTCTTCTGCGCCGTGGTTCTGGCGGACTGCGTGGTCTTGGCGGTCTTGCTGGTCTTCGTGGTGGCCATCTCGATGTCCTCTGCTCGGTGTTTGCTGCTGTGCTTCACACCGTATGAGGCCGGGGGAGGCCGTGCTTCTTGAAAACTGATCGATCGCTTGTCCGGGCTTTGCAGGTTGCCGCGCAGGGGTCGCCGGGATGCTGCCGGCTGCGTCAGGTGTAGAGGCAGAACGGGTGGCCGGCCGGGTCGAGCAGAACGCGGACAGTGTCCTGAGGCTGGAAGTCGGCGAGGGTGGCGCCGAGCTCCAGGGCGTGCTCGACAGCGGCCTCCAGGTCGCCGACCTCGATATCCAGATGCATCATCATCTGTTGCTGCCCCTCCACAGCCGGCCAGACCGGGCGCGCCCATGGCGCGGAGGTCTGCGGCTGGAAGGCCAGATACGTCTCGGAGTCGCCGGGCACCGCGAGCGTGAACTCGTTCGGCTCGTTCCGGTAGATCTCCCACCCGAGCACCTCGTGGTAGAACATCCCGAGCGCCTGCGGGTCCGGTGCGTCGATCACCGTACCGAAGTAGTGGCCCTTCGCGGATCGCCCTCTGAGCATCGCCGTACCTCCTTGGGTTTCTCGTCCGACACTAGAAGGGCCCGCCGACGAAAATCGGTCGCGGCGGGGAGACTGGGACGGTGAGTCGAGACGAGGACCTCGCGGCCGAGGGTGTGCCGGAGCAGGAGTTCAATCCGGGGATCGCGGCGCGGATGCCACGCAAGACCGTTGCCGGTGGCGCGCTGATCCGCGACCGGGACGGGCGCATCCTGTTCCTCGAGCCGACGTACAAACCCACCTTCGACATCCCCGGCGGCATCGTCAAGGCGGACGAGTCGCCGTACGATGCCTGCCGTCGTGAGGTCCGCGAAGAAATCGGCCTCGACCTCCCGATCGGCCGCCTCCTCGTCGTCGACTGGATCCCGGCGCAAGGCCCATGGTTCGACCAGCTCGCGTTCGTCTTCGACGGCGGCGTACTCGACGACATCACCCTCACCCTCGACCCCACCGAAGCCCGGGCCCATCACTACCTCACCCTCGCCGATGTAGCTTCCCGCCTCCGCCCCTCGATGACCCGCCGCCTCACCCTCGCCCTCGACGCCCTCACCACCGGCACCACCCACTACGCCGACTTCGGCCGCCCCCGGTAATCCGCCCGGCGAACAGTCCGCCCGGCCGTCGAGAGCCGGGTGGCCGGACTCCCTCGCCGCGTAGCGCCACCGCGGTCATCGTGGTGCGAGTGCGGACCTCCACCACTCACTAACCTCGCGCCACCGGCCCACTCCACGCGTGAACAGCCCACGGAGGTCGCCGTCAGCCGAGGTTAGTGAGTGGTGGAGGTCCGCCCCGCCACTGTCATCGACCGGCGGGATCGGCGAGGTGGCGGATCTGCAGGCCATCACAATGAACGGCTCCCGGCCCCGGCGAGCGGGGGCGGGAGCCGTGAGGGTGGATTGTGACGGGGTGGGATCGGGCGTCGGTGAGTTGCTTGTTCAGGTGGTGGCGAGGACGGTGGGGCGGTAAAGGGTCAGGCCGGTGGATTCCTCGACGACGGCTACGCGGATGGCGTCCGGGGAGTCGTCGTGGTGGGGTACGGCGAAGACGGCGGTGGCGCGGTGGCCGTCGTAGCGGGCGGCGTAGCTGACGAAGCGCCAGCCGTCCTCGTCCCAGTAGTCGTGGATGTCGGAGCTGAGCATGCCGTCGACCGCGCGGTACGCCGGGCTGAGCAGCACGCGCCGCTGGGTCGCGACGAGTGGTGTGTCGTCCGAGGCGGTCCCGGCGTACGGGTGGCTGAGTCGGATCCGGAAGCGCCGCAGCGGCAGCAACCAGTACCGGTCGAGTTCGGCGGACAGCATCGCGAACGCCGTCGCCTCGACGACGAGGACGAGAAGCATCGGGCCTGCCGTCCACCAACCACCGGGCGCGAAGACCGCGACGCCAGCAGTTGCCAGCAGCAACAAGGCGCGCGCGATCGCCCGCACACCGACAGGTTTCGCCGACGCCTTCAAACATCCGCAGGACGCCTCGGGTACGACGATCTTGGAGTACCCGAGGAACCCGGTGAAACCCAACGCGAGAGCGACCGCGGCGACGGCCTCGATCACCCAGAACGGTGGCAGTACCAACGCCAACGCCACCAGGGCTTCGACACCGGCAACGGTCCGATAGGCGAACCCTGCGCGGGACTCGCCGACCAGCCGCGGCAGCGCCGTACGTTCGGCCTGTTTCGGGTCGGCGAACTTGCCGTACGACGACCACAGCAGCAGCAATCCGATCAGCAGCGGCTGAGCAGCCGCGAACGCGCCCATGTCAGTTCGACGTGTAGATGGTCGCGACGTCGATCTCGTTGGTGCCCGGTCGCCAGGCACCGATCACCTGCGCGTGCCGGCCGACCCTGAGCATCGACAGGTCCGACACCGCGGGCGTGCCGTTGTACACGGCCGCTGTGGTCCCGGGCTGGACGTGGCCGACGACCTTCTGCCCGTGGTGGTCGAACTGCACACCGCTGCGGCCGATCGACGTGATCGAGACAGTGAGGTTGACGATGTTGACCCAGATCGCCTCGGCGGCGAGGATCCCGTCCGGCAGCAGGACGCCGCGGGCGTACAGGCCGTCGCCGATCATCGCCTGGTCGATCGTGGTCGGGCGGAGTTTCCAAACGCTGGTCACACCGGTCAGTTGGATCCGGTGCATCCGGCCGTCGGAGCCGCGGACCTGCAGGAGATCCTTGCTGCGACCGACGATCACGCCTTCGGCGAAGTTCGGGTCCGGCTGTCCCGGCTCGGGCAGTTGGGCGGCGGTGGCGAACGCGGCCTCGGGGGCGAGCGAACCCATCGCGCTGGCGGCGACCAGGCCGGTCGCACCGAGGGCGGCGCGGGTGAGCAGGGCGCGGCGATCCATGGTTGCAGTCATCTCAGCTCACTCCTCAGCCGACATCGATGTTCGCGGGAATCAGACCGGCGCTCAGGCTCGCGATCGCGGAGAACGCGGCCGGCGTGAGGTCGAGCAGGCGGTTCGCGGCGCACGTCCCGCCGCAGCAGGCGCGCTCGCCGCAGAACAGGTCGGTCTGCGGACCGCAGTCCGCGATCGAGGTGACGACCCGTTTTCCGTTGCACAGGTTGGTGGTGGCGTGCCGGAAGCCGCAGGTACGCCGGGACATGCCGGTGAACCCGCAACGGTCCGGACGGGTGATGGCCAGGCACGCGTCCGAGGTGTTCGGCCACGCGTGCTGCATGCTTCCGGAATTGCACGTGCCGCAGGCACCGTGACCGGTGCTCGCACAAGGTCCCCATGCGTTGCCGCAACAGAACCAGGACGCTTCGCCGTTGAATCCGGCCATGAGAAATTCCTCCTAGGCCTAGGGGGCGGACAAAGACCTACAGAACTTCTTTTGTACTCCGATTCGCCGGAATCTCCCAGAGGTAACCACAGAAACGGAAACTTTTTGCCCAGGTTTTCGTCTGTGTGGAAGAGGTGGAAGGGCTCAGCGCTCCGACCGTTGGGCGACCTGACGACCGGTGCCGAGCTGCTGGCCGCGCAGCAGGAACCAGGCGGCGATCGCGGTGCCGAACAGCACGGCCGCACCGACCCCGGCAGCGATCGCAACACCCTCCGCGAACGCCGCACGGGCCGCCTCCAACAGCTCGGCCGCAGCCTGTGGAGGGAGCTGAGCAGCTGCCTCGACCGCTGCGCCGAGCGATTCGTGCGCCGCGTCCGGCGTACCCACGGGACCGGCGAACCCGCGATACACGCCGGTCACGATCGACCCGAGCAATGCGATCCCGAGTGCAGCACCGAGCTCGTACGCCGTTTCCGACACCGCACTCGCCGCACCCGCCTCCTCCTTCGGTACGGCGGCCAGGATCACGTCGGCCGTGACGGTGAAGGAGAACCCGGCACCGGCCCCGACGACGAGCAACGCCGTACCCAGCAGGAGGTAGCCGGTGTCGGCGGTGATCGTGGTGAGCGCGGCCAGCGCGAGCGCGATCGCCGCGAGCCCACCGGCCACGACGGCACGAACCGAGAACCGCCGCGCGACCTGCCCGGCGAGCAACCCGGCAACGATCGAGCCGATCGCGGCCGGCAACTCGGCCAGCCCGGCCTGGATCGGCCGCAGCCCCTGCACCAGTTGCAGGAACTGCGACAGGAAAAAGATCAGCCCCGACAACCCGAGAATCGTGAGCAGATCCGCGATGACGGCGCTGCTGAACCCGCGGCTGCGGAACAGCCGCAGATCGAGCAGGGGAGTCGGCAATCGCCGCTGGCGCCGGACGAAACCGTAGAGCCCGAGCACCCCGGCGACGCCCGCGGCGACACCGATCCAGCCGAAGCCGTGCGCGGCGAACTCCTTGATGGCGTAGACGATCCCGATCATTCCGGCCATCGACAACACCACGCTGACCAGGTCCCACGGGCCTGGCCGCGGGTTGCGCGACTCCGGCAGCAGCTTCGCGCCGACGACGACCAGCACCGCCATCACCGGCAGGTTGATCAGGAACACCGAACCCCACCAGAAGTGCTCCAGCAGTACGCCGCCGACGATCGGGCCGACCGCCATCCCCGCCGACGCCGCGGCGCCCCAGATGCCGATCGCGACGCTGCGTTCGCGCGGATCGTGGAACAGGTTGCGGATCAGGGCGAGCGTGGCCGGCATCAGCGTGGCACCCGCGACACCGAGCAAGGCCCGCGCCACGATCATCAGCTCGGCGGAGTTCGCGTACGCGTTCAGCACCGAGATCGCACCGAAGGCCGTCGCGCCGATCAGCAGGATCCGTTTGCGGCCGATCCGGTCGCCGAGGCTGCCCATCGACACCAGCAACCCGGCGAGCACGAACGAGTACGCGTCGCCGATCCACAACAGCTGGTTGCCCGACGGCTGCAGATCCTCGGACAGGAACGGTGTCGCCAGCCCCAGCACAGTCGAGTCGACCGCGATCAGGAGCACGGCGAGCACCAGTACGGCGAGGGCGAGCCAGCGTGCTGCCCGCGTCATCGGTGCCGGTGTGGCCTGCTGCTTCATTTCCGCACCCCCTACTCCGGCCGCCGGATCGCACCGGCGAGCAGCAGTTCGGTGATGTTCGCGGTGAAGTCGTTCGGCGCGACCCGGCCCTCAGCGATCGCCCAGGCGGCGGAAACCAGCAGCCCGTACAGCGCCTCGGTCAGCCACACCGGGCTGAGGTCGATCCGCAACTCCCCGGCTTCCTGACCCCTGCGGAACAGTGCGACCAGGCGGGCGTCGAGACGTGCCCAGCCCTCGTTCTGCTCGTCGCCCTCGAACAGCTGGTTCTCGGAGTACAGGAACGCGAGCAGTCCGGCGGCCGGCTCGAGCTCGCGCACCAGGCGCCGCACGGCGTCCACGACCGGGCCCTCGTCGACGTGAGCCGTCACCGCCGCGCGCTCGCACTCGGCGATCCCGAGCTCCTCGAGCGCGCGGACGAGCGCGTCTCGGCCGGCGAACTGCCGGTTCAGCGTGGCGCGGCTGATTCCGGCCGCGCGGGCGACCTCGTCCATGGTCGCGGAGGACTTGCGCATCAACAGTCCCGCCGCGGCCCGCAATACCTGCTCCCGATCAACAGCCATGAGACAAGCATAGCTCATGTGAGACAGTCATGTCTCATATTGGTAACCGATCTAGTTTTGCAGTCAGTATCCGGTATACGATCCTGCCGAAGCGCGCGAGGTGTGACCGATCCGACGCCAGGATTGGATCGGTCGCCGATACACTTGGCGCGTTTGTGGAGGGGAGTATCCCGCCACGGCAGCGTCGTCATCACGGGAGGCCTGGGCGGCCGAACCGGTGCTGCCGGCCCGAGCTTCGGTCCGCTGAGATCAGCCGCTCGGGTGGGAGAGACCTCCGGACCACGCTGTCGCCGACGTCCGGAGGTTCGTCATGGTTTCAGTCATGTCCCCTGCCGTCTGGGTGCTGACGATCGTCGGGTTGCTCGCGATCGTCGCGTTCGACCTGATCGTGATTGCGCGCCGCGACCACGCCGTGACGATCAAGGACGCCACCCGGTGGGTGCTGTTCTACGTCGGCCTGGCCGGGCTGTTCGCGCTCGGCCTGTTCCTGTTCAGTCCGGGGCAGTCGGGCAGCGAGTTCGTCGCCGGGTACATCACCGAGTACAGCCTGAGCGTCGACAACCTGTTCGTGTTCGTGATCATCATGGCGCGGTTCGCCGTACCGGGGTTGGCACAGGACAAGGTGCTGTACATCGGCATCGTGGTGTCGATGCTGCTCCGCGCGGTCTTCATCCTGGCCGGTGCCGCGGCGATCTCGGCGGCGAGCTGGGTGTTCTACATCTTCGGCGCGTTCCTGGTGTACACGGCGGTCCGGTTGGCGCTCGAGGGTGACAACGACGAGAGCGACTTCCAGGAGAACGCGGTCCTGCGCGGCCTGCGCCGGGTCCTGCCGTTGGCGCACGACTACGACGGTGCCAAGCTGATCACCAAGCACGAGGGCCGCCGCCGGCTCACCCCGCTGGTGATCGTGATCTCCGCGATCGGCATGGCCAACGTGATCTTCGCGCTCGACTCGATCCCGGCCATCTTCGGTCTCACCCAGGACGCGTACGTCGTGCTCACCGCGAACGCGTTCGCGCTGATGGGCCTGCGGCAGCTGTACTTCCTGATCGGCGGCCTGCTGGAGCGGATCGTCTACCTGAACGTCGGCCTCTCGGTGATCCTCGGATTCATCGGTATCAAGCTCATCGTCGAAGCGCTGCACGGCTCGCACATCGACGACATCGGGGCGATCCACCTCCCACATATCGGCATCCTGACGTCACTCGGCTTCATCGTCGGCACCTTGTTCGTCACGACGGTCGCCAGCCTGCTCAAGACGTCGTACGACAACCGCCGCGCTGCCGTCCGGGTGAAGGTCGACGACTGACGGCTCACACCGGTTCGGGCGTACGGCGAGACTCTTTGAGCCGCAGGTACAACGCGGGGATCGGCAACCAGATCAGCCCGGACGCGAGCAGTGCGCCGCGCAGCGAGACGCGGCCGAACGCGCCGAGTGGCGGGCCGCCGATGACCTGGCCGATCGCGTTCGTCTGCGACACCATCGAGATCACCGTCGCCCGCGAACGGGAGTCGATGTGCCGGTTCAGCCAGCCGGAGTGGACGGGCGTCGTCAGGGTGTCCGCGATGTCGCGCAACCAGAGCGCCGCCAGCGCGAGCCACAACGGTCCCGCCAGCGCGAACAGGAAGATGCCGAGTACGTCGACGGCCGCGAGCGTGGCGAGGGCGATCGTGGGATGCGAGGCCTGCAACCGCCCGGCCCAGAAGCGATTCAGCAGCAGTGAGGCCGTCAGTGAAAGGATCGTGCCGGCCAGCGCGAGGAGCGTGAACCAGAGCGCCGGGTCCGACGTCCCGAAGACCGTCGGAAAGTCGTACTCGAGCAGCTTGACCGTCCACAGTCGGTCGAACGCCTCGCTCGCCAACCCGGCGATCAGGCTGATGACGACCAACGTCCGTACGACGGGACGCTGCCGGGCAACGCTGACGCCGTGCTTGAACGTCTCCGCCAGGTGGCGGAAGGTCTCCCGCTCGGACCGTGGCGTCGGGTGAAAGTTCTGCTCGCGCATGAACAGGGCGAGCAGCAGACCGAGGACGATCGTTCCGGCGCCGCCGGCGACCATCGGCAGCGGCAGGCTGATCAGCCCGAGTGCACCGGCCGTGACGGTACCGGCGAACTTCGCGGCCAGCTCGAACTGCTGCGCGCGGATGAACACGCGGGCAGCGCGATCGGTGCCGATCTCGTCGGAGATCCACGCCTGATCGGCGCCGGAGGTGAACGTGTAGCCGGCACCCCACAGCACCTGCGCGACCAGGATCGCCACGAAGGTGGGGACCAGACCCTGGAGCAGTACGCCGGCGCCGATCAGCAGGACGCCGATCACGATCGAGAGCCGGCGGCTGTACAGGTCGGCGACGATGCCGGTCGGGACCTCGAACAGGAAACAGGTGAGTTCGAGGGTGGTGCCAACGAGCACCATCTGCAGCGGGTCGAGTCCGGCGTCGCGGACGTAGTACACCAGGCTCAGCGCGAACGCGAGCGCGAAGAGAAAAGACCAGGACGCCCGGTAGACGTAGTACGTCCGGGTGGGGTCGGCCGAGCGGAACGAAGGCATCGCGGGGTGCTCCTGAAGGCACGTGCGGGCAGGGATCAGCGCGACCGAGATCGAACCAACGGATCAGTCAAACGCTTGGCTTGGCGCACGTCGTGGTGCGCGTTCAGGAACGAGTTCGCATGCCGAAAGAGTAGGGCAGCAAGCGGCGCGCCTGCCTCCGAATTACCAGACCGCGCCTGGTCATCAGGAGTACGATAAGTAGTGCCTGGCCCGGCCGTTCCCCCGTGATGGTCGGGTCAGGTTTTCTCTGCACGAATCCCCGTCGGCTGCCAGGATGGCTGGATGGCCGTGGTGGATGAGGTGCTTCGGGTGCTCGGGGTGGACGTGGTGCGGTGGGAGCCGACCCGAGCGGGTGACGAGGTGTCGGCGGCCAACGGCAACTGGCACGTGTGGACGAGTGACGGCCGATACGTGCTGCGGCGGTACCACGTACTGAAAACCCCTGCATCGTTGGACTACGAAGCGCGAGTGCTCGCTCATGTGGCGTCGCGAGGCTGGTGTGTGCCGGCGCCGCTGACTGCCCCAGTGGAGTTCGGCGGGCGGTTGTGGGCCGTGACGCGGTTCGTCCCAGGGCAACCTCACCAGCAGGAGACCTGTGCTCATCAGCGTGAGCGTGGTGTGTTGCTGGCGCGGTTGCATGCCGATCTGCGTGAGCTCGAGCTCGGTGAGCGGCCCGGGTTCTGGCCGGCGGCGGATCTCGGCGCGATGGGGGAGTTCCAGGACTGGGACCGGGGTGTCGAGCGCCTCGGCGTACGGCGGCCCGGGTTGGCGGACCGGTGTGCGCGAGCGATGGGTGCTGCCCAGGAGCTGGTCCGGCGCGAGGGACTGCTCGAGCTGCCGCGGCTGATCGTGCACGGTGACTTCGCCGCCTGGAACCTGCACTTCGACGACGCCGGCCGTCTCGCCGGGGTGATCGACTTCGACCTGTGCCACCCGGACAGCCGCGCCTGGGAGCTCGTCATCGCGCGGGCGAAGCCCGAACTGATCAAGGGGTACCAGAGCGCCGCGACCCATCCGCTGACCGACCAGGAACTGGCGGCGATCGGGCCGTTGCAGGTTGTGTACCGGGTGCTGATGGTGATGGCCGAGTTGTGGAGTGGGCAGCAAGGCGGGCGGTTCGACGCAGGCGCGATCACCCGGCACCTCTCCGCTGTCGAGGGGCGCTCCTGACCTGTGCGGCGGGTCAATTGCCGGGGTGTGGACGGGTTGTGGTGGGTGGGGACCCGATATTGGGCCCCTTGTGACCGATCCGTGGGTGGGTCTGGGGCCGGGTGACCGAGTCGGCGCCCGCGCCGGACGGCCGCGCGCGTGCCCGCGCTGGACGACCGCGCGCGTGCCCGCGCGGTGGGTTCACCCATGGTGTTGTGGGTTCCCAACCCGTGTGAAGAGTGCGGAACCCACAACACGGTGGGTGAACCCACCGTGGGGCGGAAACCCGGAAGCCCCTATGACCACAGCACCATCAGGCCACCACGGACGGTACCGCCTCGTGGTCCGGCGGTACCACGAGGCGGTACCACGAGGCTCGGCGCCGGGGCACCCGGTGAGCGTCGGCGTGCGCCTGGGGGAGCGTTTGGGGAGTGCTGCATACCGGAAATGACCAGTAGAACTCCCCAAACCGGCCCCTGCGGGCGGCGGCCGGGGACCCTTGGGGAGCGGCCGCCGCGGACCCTCGCGGAGCAGTAGGCGTGATGCCGGGGGTTCGGTGGGAGGGGGCTTGACAGCAGCGGCGGCGGGCGGGTTGACTTCGATATAGTTAACGCGAGAAAAAAATTCTGGATCGGACCGGTGTCGGTGGCTCAGAGCGACTCCGGGCCTGGTTCGTCTGTGCTCAGATCCGGTGGCCGTGTCACCGGATCATTCGGCGTTGTGCAGAGGTAGTTGCCGCCAGCAACGCCAATTTTCCCTTGCCTGTAAGGGAAAATCACCGTCCGGTATCGACCGGCCCGGGAACTCTTCCGCTGCTCAGGGATCTGTGTCATCCTCCGGGATAGCGAAAACCCGAGATCCTATCGGATATCGGTTCCACTCCAGCGCGTGAGGGAAAGGATGCGGAGTGAGCGCAACCTTCGAGGTGAAACCGGCTCCCGCGGCACCGGCGCCGCCGGCGGCGGTGACCGCCCGGAAGCCACCGCGAACGAGTCGCCGGACGCAGGCCTGGCGCAGTCTTCGGCGGCACTGGCAGCTCTACCTGTTGGTCGTCGTACCGCTCGCGTACTTCGTCATCTTCAAGTACATCCCGATCGCCAACGCGGTGATCGCGTTCAAGAACTACAGCCCGATCAAGGGTCCGTGGGGCAGTGAGTGGGTCGGCTTCCGCAACTTCGAGCTGTTCTTTGCCAACCCGGTGTTCTGGACCCTGGTGAAGAACACCTTCTTGTTGTCGGTCTACACGGTGCTGGCGAGCTTCCCGATCCCGATCATCCTGGCGATCGCGCTGAACGAGATCCGCAACGGCCGGTTCAAGAAGATCGTCCAGCTGGTCACGTACGCGCCGTACTTCATCTCCACCGTGGTTGTGGTCTCGATGACGATCCTGGTGCTGTCGCCGCGGCTCGGGTTCGTCAACGACGCGATCGGCCTGTTCGGCGTCCCGGCGGTCGACTTCCTCGGCAACCCGGACTACTTCCGGCACATCTATGTCTGGTCCGACGTCTGGCAGACCACCGGGTACTCGGCGGTCATCTACCTCGCCGCGCTGGCCGGCATCGACCCGGCGCTGCACGAGTCCGCACGGATCGACGGCGCGAGCCGGTTGCAGCGGATCCGGCACGTCGACCTGCCGGGCATCATGCCGACCGCGGTGATCATCCTCGTGCTCGGCGTCGGCAACATCATGTCGATCGGGTTCGAGAAGGCGTTCCTGCTGCAGAACCCGCTGAACACCGCGCAGTCCGAAATCATCGCGACCTACGTCTACAAGACCGGTCTGCTGAACGCCGACTTCAGCATGGCCACCGCGATCGGGCTGTTCAACTCGGTCGTCAATCTCTTCCTGCTGCTCGGCGTGAACTTCGCCGCCAAGCGCATCACCGGAAACGGACTGTGGTCATGAACGAACGAAGTGAGTTCATCAGAAAGCACAGCGCGATCCGTGCCTCATCCGCGCCCGGAGCGAAGCGAGGACGTGGATGAGCATCACTCTTCAAGGATTCCGTCGTACGGCGCGACCGCAGGAATCGCAGCGGACCACGATCGAGGAGACGCGCACCGACAAGATCTTCCTGATCGGTGTGAAGATCATGCTCTGGATCGCGCTGATCGTGGTCGCCGTACCGCTGATCTACATCGTCGCGAACTCGTTCAGCAGCCCGTCCGCGGTGAGCGCCGGCCGGGTGCTGCTGTGGCCGATCGAGCCGAGCATCAAGGCGTACCAGGAGGCGTTCAGCGATCCGCTGATCATGAAGGGGTACCTGAACTCCTTCATCTACGCGATCGGCGGCACGCTGATCAGCGTCACGCTGACGATCGCGATCGCGTACCCGTTGTCGCGCCGGACGTTCTTCGGCCGGAACGTGATCATGAGCGTGCTGATCTTCACCATGCTGTTCTCCGGCGGCCTGATCCCGACGTACCTGGTGGTCCAGGACCTCGGCCTGCTGAACACCCGCTGGGCGATGGTGATCCCGAGTGCGATCGGCGTCTGGCAGGTGATCATCGCGCGGACGTTCTTCCGCAGCACGATTCCGGACGAGCTGTACGAGGCGGCCACCATCGACGGTGCCAGTGACCTGCGGTTCCTGTGGTCGGTCGTGCTGCCGCTGTCGAAGCCGGTGATCGCGGTGATCGCGCTGATGTACGCGATCTTCCAGTGGAACAGCTACTTCGACGCGCTCATCTACCTCAAGGATCCCGGCCTGTACCCGCTGCAGATCGTGCTGCGGAACGTGCTGATCCTGAACACCCTCACCGGGTCCACCACCACGACGAGTCTGGCCCAGCAGCTCGAACAGCAACAGCTGGCCAACGTCCTCAAGTACGCGCTCATCGTCATCTCGAGCCTGCCCGTACTGGTCATCTACCCGTTCGTCGCCCGCCACTTCACCAAGGGCGTGATGGTCGGCGCGGTCAAGGGCTGACAAGCCATTTCAGAGAGGAACACAGCAATGCGCTCATCCGTGAGCAAGGTGGTCGCGCTGGCCGCCGCCGGCGCACTCGCCCTGGCGGCGTGCAGCTCGGACAAGGACAGCAAGGGGGCGGCGAACGAAACCACCGCCGACGGCAAGGTCGTGATCGACACGTTCACGCCGGCCGACCAGAGCACGAACATGGACACCAACCAGGTGACCAAGATCGTCAGCGACAAGTTCAAGATCCAGTTTCGCTGGCAGACCACGACGTACGACGCCGGTCCGGCGAAGGAGAAGCGGCAGATCTCGCTGGCCAGCGGCGACTACCCGGACCTGTTCTTCCTGATCCCGTGGGTCGACGCGTTCACCCAGGTGGAGGTGCTCAAGCTCGGCCAGCAGGGCATCGCGGTCCCGCTCGAGGACCTGATCAAGGAGAACGCGCCGAACATCCAGAAGGTGCTGGACTCCAACAAGGAGTACAAGGAGATGTCGACCGCGCCGGACGGTCACATCTATGCGTTGCCGCAGTGGGCGGACTGCTACCACTGCACGTACCCGGACAAGCTGTGGATCAACAGCACGTGGCTGAAGAAGCTCGGGCTGCAGCCGCCGAAGACGACCGAGGACCTGCGGAACGTGCTGCGCGCGTTCAAGACGCAGGACCCGAACGGCAACGGCAAGGCCGACGAGATCCCGATGACGACCGACACCCAGGACAGCAGCCTGATCGCGTACCTGATGGGCGCGTTCGCCTACAACCCGGTCGGTGCGAACAACGGTGTCCGCTCGCTGCTGGCGCTGGACGGCGACAAGGTCGTCACGCCGGTGAACACGCCGGAGTGGAAGGAAGGCCTGAAATACATCCACTCGCTGTACGCCGAGGGGCTGATCGACCAGGCCGCGTTCACGCAGAACGCACAGGCGCTGCAGGCGCAGGGCAACAACCCGAAGGCCGTCGTGCTCGGCTCGGTACCGGTGCTCTGGCCGGGCATCTTCGTCCAGTTGGACTCCAAGGACGGACGGGACAAGCAGTACGACGCCGTGCCGCCGCTGACCGGTCCGCAGGGCAAGAGCTACACCGGGTACAACCACCCGACGTCGACCGGCTACACGTTCATGCTGACGAACAAGGCCAGCAAGGAGGCCCAGGTCGCCGCGATCAAGATGCTGGACTGGATCTTCTCCGACGAAGGTCAGATGATCAGCAACATGGGTCCGGAGGGTGTTGGCTGGACGAAGCCCGGCCCTGGTGACATCGCCCTCGACGACAGTGTGAAGCCGATGTACAAGCCGGCGTCGAACGCACCGAAGAACATCAGCTGGGGCGCGCTCGGTCAGTACAACAACACGCTGGCCTACCGGAACGCGCAGGTCGTGCCGAAGGACATCTACACCGGCGCCGGCCTGGAGCGGCGGTTGCTGGAGGCCACCAAGCTCTACGAGAGCCACGTGGACAAGTCCAAGTGGTACCCGCAGACCTCGGTCTGGCCGGACCCGAGCCTGAGTGGTGAGGTCGCGACACTGCAGACCAACCTGAGCACCTACGTGAACCAGAACCAGCTGGCCTTCATCACCGGGTCGAAGAACATCGACACCGACTGGGACGCGTACGTGAAGGGTCTGGAGAGCACCGGCCTGCCGCGGTACCTGGAGATCAACCAGCAGGCCTACGACAAGTACAAGTCCGGGGGCAAGTAGTTGTCCCACCTCCTGTGGTTCCGCCAGCCCGCGGCGGACTGGTTCGAGGCGCTGCCGCTCGGCAACGGGCATCTGGGTGCCAAGGTGTACGGCCGGGTCGCCGATGAGCGGATCGCGCTGAACCTCGACGACGTCTGGTCCGGCGACGGTCCGCGCACGCTGACCGTCCCGGACGGGCCGGCGGTGCTGGCCGACGTACGCCGGTTGCTGCTGGACGACCGTGATCAACTGGCGGCCACCGAGCGGACCCGTGCGCTGCAGGGGCCGCTGGTGGAGTCGTACCAGCCACTGGCGGACCTGGTGATCCGGACTGCCGGGTCACCGGGTGCTTCAGGTGCCGCGGACTACAGGAGGAGTCTGGATCTCAGCACCGGGATCGCCGCCGTCGACTACACGGTCGACGGTGTGCGGTTCCGGCGCGAAACCTTCGTGTCCGCGCCGGATCAGGTGCTGGCGTGGACTCTCACCGCTGATCGTCCCGGTGCGATCTCCCTGCACCTGAGCCTGGAAAGCCAGCACCCGATCGTGGCAGAAGTTGCCGATGGCACCTACAGCGTGACCGGCCGGGCACCGTCGGACCTGACCATCGAGTACCGGGATCGGCCGGACCCGATTCGGTACGAGGAAGGCCGCGGCATCGGGTTCGGTGTCGCGCTGCGGGTGGTCACGGCGGGAGGTGACGTCACGACGTCGGCCGCCGGGGTCGTGGTGCGTGGAGCCTCGCGAGTGACAGTGCTGGTATCCGCGGCCAGCACCTTCGCCGGGTGGAATGTCCCACCGGGGCGCGACCTCTCCGTCGCGCTGGCGCAGGCGACGGCTGCTCTGGATGCGGTCGACCTGGACAAGCTGCGTCATCGGCATGTCGAGGATCACGTGTCGTTGTACGACCGCGCGTCGCTGGAGCTCGGCCCGCTCGTGAACCTCCCGACCGACGAGCGGGTGCGCGCGGTCGCTGCCGGCGGCAACGATCCGGATCTGGTCGCGCTGACCTTCAACCTCGGCCGGTACCTGTTGATCGCGTCGTCCCGACCCGGGACGCAGGCCGCGAACCTCCAGGGCATCTGGAACCGGGATCGCCGCCCGATGTGGGCCAGCGACTGGACCAACAACATCAACACCCAGATGAACTACTGGCTCGCCGACCTCACCGGGCTCAGCGAGTGCTTCGAACCACTCGCCGACCTGCTCGACGGCATGGCCGAGTCCGGAGCCGAGACGGCACGGATCCTGTACGACGCACCCGGCTGGGTGACGCACCACAACACCGACCTGTGGCGGGCGACCTGGCCGGTCGGCGACGGCGGGGACGATCCCGTCTGGGCGATGTGCGCGACCTGCGGCGTGTGGCTGACCGCGCATCTGATGGAGCACTACCGGTTCACGCTGGATGTCGGCTTCCTGCGCGAGCGCGCCTATCCGGTGATCGCCGGTGCGGCGGAGTTCGTCCTGGCGATGCTCGTGGAGGACCGCGACGGCGTGCTGCAGTTCGTCCCGTCGACGGCGCCGGAGCATCACTTCGTGCTGCCCTCCGGTGCGAAGGCATCGGTCGATCTCACGTCGACGTACGACCTCTGGCTGATCCGCGAGCTGTTCGCGAATCTGCGTGCGGCGGAAGAGGTGCTGGGCGTCGCGTCTGAACTGGCGGACCGAGCGGCCTCGGCCGCGGAGCGGTTGCCGGCGATCCGCGTGACGCCGGACGGGCGGCTGCACGAGTGGCCGACCGACTGGCAGCCGTCCGAGATTCATCACCGGCATCAGTCGCATCTCTACGGTCTCTACCCGGGCGCGGAGATCGACCCGGTGCGTACGCCGGAGTGGGCCGCAGCTGCCCGTACCTCACTGGAGACGCGCACAGACGGCGCTGTGAACGGTGGGTGGACCGCGGCCTGGCTGGTCGCGCTGTGGGCCCGGCTGTTCGAGCCGGACCGTGCATTCGCCGTGATCCAGGACTACCTGAGCCGGCTGGTGTCGGGCAACCTGATGCACCGCGACGGCGACATCTTCCAGATCGACGCGAACTTCGGCATGACCGGCTGCATCCCCGAACTGTTGCTGCAGAGCCACACCGACGTCATCCGCGTCCTGCCCGCCCTGCCAAGCGGATGGCCGGACGGCGCGTTCCGCGGTCTGAGGGCGCGCGGCGGTCTGACCTTCGACGCCGCCTGGCGTGATGGCGAGCTGACAAGTGCCGTCGTACGGGCCGCGCACGCCGGCACCTTCCGGATCGCCCTGCCCAGCGGTGAAATCGGCCTCACCTTGGCAGCCGGTGCGTCGCAGGTGCTCGTCTAGTCAGTGGACCGTGGGTTAGGTGAGCCTAAGTTTTGTTGTAGAGTCAGCGGCTGTGAAAAAGCTGATCGGGATCGTGGTGGCGGGCGCCGTGCTGGCGCTGGCCGGCTGTGGCGGCGGGAGCACGAAGAGTGCGGACACCGGTGTCGGTGACAAGGAAGTGGCGACCGGCGGGCGGCTGTTCTCGACCGCCGACACCGAGACCGCGAAGCTCGGCTCGGACGCCGCGCCCGGCGCGTTCCCGCGGACGGTGAAGGGCGCCCTCGGCTCGGTCGAGATCCCGAAGAAGCCGGAGCGGGTCGTCGTCCTGGACAGCGGCGAGCTCGACGACGTGCTCGCGCTCGGGATCACCCCGGTCGGCATGGCGACGACGGCGGGCCAGAACGGCGTCCCGTCGTACCTGGCCGACAAGGCCCAGGGGATCAAGACCGTCGGCGGGATCAGCGAGCTGAACCTCGAGGCGATCGCCGAGCTGAAGCCGGACCTGATCCTGGGCAGCAAGCTGCGCGCCAACGACCTGTACGACAAGCTCAACGCGATCGCGCCGACGGTGTTCAGCATCCGGCCCGGGTTCCCGTGGAAGGAGAACTTCCTGCTGGTCGCGGACGCGGTCGGTGCGGAGGACAAGGCCGTCGAGCTGCTGAACGCCTACCAGAAGCGCGCCGACGAGGTGAAGGCCGAGGTCAGCGGATCGCCGACGATCTCGCTGGTCCGCTTCCGTCCCGGCGAGATCCGGCTGTACGGCAACCTGTCGTTCATCGGCGTGATTCTGAAGGACGTCGGCCTGCCGCGCCCGAAGGTGCAGGACGTCCAGGACCTCGCGGTCGAGGTCTCGCAGGAGAACATCGGCCAGGCCGACGGCGACTGGCTGTTCTACTCCAGCTACGGCAAACCCGACGCCACCGACGAGAACAAGGTTGTCAACGGCAACTTGTGGAAGTCGCTGCCGCCGGTGAAAAACGGCAAGTCGGCGCGCGTCGACGACGAGGTCTGGTTCCTCGGGCTCGGCCCGATCGGCGCGATGAAGGTCCTCGACGACCTGCAGAAGCTGCTCGGCCCGAAGGGCTGATCAGCCCACCGTGTAGTGCAGGTGGACGAACCCGCTCCGGAAGGAGCGGGTACCGACCAGGGTCAGCGGTGTGGTGAGTCCGTCCGGGAGGGCGCGCTTGCCACCGCCCACCGCAGTCGGGACGAGGATCAGGTGGATCTCGTCGACCAGGCCCGCCGTCAGTGCCTGCCCGCCCAGTTCGGCGCCGCCGATGCTCAGGTCGGTGGCCGAGGTCTCCTTGAGCCGGCGGACGGCCTCGGGATCGAACTCGCGTTCCAGGCGGGTCCGCTGGGTCGTGGTGGCGGCGAGGGTGCGGGAGTACACGATCTTGTCCGCGGCGCGCCACACCTCGGCGTAGTCCTGCGGCACCGGCGGCAGGTCCGTCGCGGTATCCCAGTACGCCATCGTCTCGTACATCCGGCGGCCGTAGAGATAGGTGCCGATCGACCGCTCGAGGTCGTTGACGTAGGCGTGCACCTCGTCGTCCGGCGCGGCCCACTGGAAGTCGCCGGTGGCGTCTTCGACATAGCCGTCAGCGGAGCAGATGGCGGCGTAGACGAGTGCGCTCATCGCGCCACACTATCCATCCGTGATCAGTCGGTCACCCGTCCGCGGTCGGTGACCGGGATGTGCGGCGCGTAGCGGGCGACGGCGGCGGCGAGGTCGTCGTACGGCAGTGAACGGCTCAGGATTTCGTGGGTCCCGGGCCACGGGCAGGACGGGCCCCAGGCCTTGCTGCTGCGCGGCAGGGCGGCCTCGTCGAGCAGCATCACGACCAGGCGCGGTTCCCAGGTCTCCTCGCCCTCGTCGTTCACCTCGTGCCGTTCGACCCGGCAGACACCGCGGATCTCGCCCCACGGGATCGTCCGCGGTTGCTCGCCGCCGAGGTGGATTCCGGTCGCGTCGACGGTCAGCAGGACGTCCTCGGTGTCCTCCTCACGACGTTCCTCGTACGCCGTGATCGCGCCGACCAGGAGCAGGATCGGGAGACCGACGGCGAAGATCAGCGGGGTCCCGCCCCAGCTCAGCCAGACCGCCTCGAGCGGCTCGCGGATCGAGGCGCCGCGGATCGCCTGGACGATCACGATGGCGAGCGTCAGCGCGACCATCAGCCCGAACACCGCGGTGCCGAGCGCGAGCGCGGTCCGCGTCGTCCCGAGCCCATGGCGCTTGACGACGAACGGTTCGGCGGCCTGCACTGACGGCATACGGGCATTGTGGTGGTCCTCACCCGAAGGCGCCAGACCCCTCGCCGATTCCTCATCATTCCGGTGCCTGCCCGTCGTTCGTACGGATGAATTCGCCTCCGCCGAGCGGGGAGCGACTTTGGTGCAGCCCGGGCGTCCGCAACAATCGCTGCATGCCGGACCGCCAGACCGCAGTCGTCACCCGCCAACCGCAGCCGCGGCGCAGGAGTGCGTCGCGGCGGAAGAAGGGCGGCAAGTGGCAGCGCGGCCGGGTGATCGCGGTGCTGGCCATCCTGTCGGCGGTTCCGCTGATCTTCCACCGCTACGTGCCGAACTCGATCGGCAACCTCGGCAGTTTGCTCGACACGTTCCTGCCCTGGGTCGGCGTCGCCGTGCCGGTGCTCGGCATCGCGGCGCTGGTACGGCGGTCCGCGACGGCCGGCGTGGCGCTGCTGGTTCCCGCGCTGGTGTGGACCTACATGTTCGGCGACCTGATGATTCCGGGGAAGGGCAGCGGCGGCCCGTACGACCTGCGCGTACTGACGCACAACGTCGACGCGGCGAACCCCGACCCGGAGAAGACGGCGCAGGATCTGTTGGCGGCCGACGCGGACGTGATGGCGCTGGAGGAGCTGACCTCCGCGGATCTGAAGATCTACAAGTCCGCGTTCGCGCAGAAGTACCCGTACCAGGTCTCACGTGACACGGTCGCTCTCTGGTCGAAGTACCCGGTGGTGGAGACGAAGTCCGTCGACGTCGGCTTCAAGTGGACGCGGGCGCTGCGGGCCGAGGTCGGCACGCCGGAGGGCAAGGTCGCGGTGTACGTCGCGCACCTGGCGTCGGTCCGGATCGGCACCAGCGGGTTCACGTCCGATCAGCGCAACGACACGATCAAGGCGCTCGGGCGGCAGATCGCCGACGAGAAGCTCGCGGGCGTGATCGTGATGGGTGACTTCAACGGTACGGCGACCGACCGCAGCCTGGCCCCGTTGACGTACGGGCTCCGGTCGGCGCAGGGCGCGGCAGGGACCGGGTTCGGGTTCACCTGGCCGGCCGCGTTCCCGATGGCGCGGATCGACCACATCCTGGTCCGCGGCGTCACCCCGACCAAGGCGTGGGTGATGGGCTCGACGGGCAGCGACCATCGGCCCGTGGTCGCCGAGCTACGGATCTGACGCGATCCCGTTCTCCTACGCGTAGCGCACCGCTTCTCTTCGGTGCTGGGCGCCGATGTCCGCGAACGTGTTGTTGACATGCGTCTTCATGGTCGCCTCGCCGATGAACAGCCGCGCGGCGCGAAGTGCGTTCGCGATCGACGCGTCGTCGGCGTACGTCGCCAGCACGAGGACCGCGACGTCCGGGTGGTCGGCGGTGATCCGCGCGGCCGCCTGCGTTCCGTCGATGACCCTACGCCTCCGCTCGCCTCGGCCCGCGTCACAAAGGTTAGGGGTGCGCGGTCTTCCTACCGAGATGCCGGGGGTGGAGATTCGGGTGCAGATCCGTCGTCCGACGGGTCTGCATTGTTCTGGTTGAAAGGGGGAGTAACGTTCCTGAGCGGTAACAACACGTGTTGTGACCGAGTCTGGCACTGCACCGATTTTCTGCACTGACTCTTGGCACAGCGGCGACCCGGAGGCCCGATGCTCGCGCAACAATCCATCCTCAGACTGGATGCCACGGCGATCGACTACATCATCATCGCGCTGTACTTCGGCTTCGTGCTCGGCATCGGGTACCTGGCCAGACGGGCGGTCTCCAACAGCCTGGACTTCTTCCTGTCCGGCCGCTCCCTGCCGGCCTGGGTGACCGGTCTGGCGTTCATCTCGGCCAACCTCGGCGCGATCGAGATCATGGGCATGTCGGCCAACGGCGCGCAGTACGGCATGCCGACCGTGCACTACTTCTGGATCGGCGCGATCCCGGCGATGCTGTTCCTCGGCGTCGTGATGATGCCGTTCTACTACGGGTCGAAGGTCCGCAGCGTGCCCGAGTTCATGCTGCGCCGGTTCGGCCGGCCCGCGCACCTGGTGAACGCGATCAGCTTCGCGCTCGCCCAGGTCCTGATCGCGGGCGTGAACCTGTTCCTGCTGGCGACCATCGTGAACGTCCTGCTCGGCTGGCCGATCTGGGTGTCGGTGATCGTCGCCGCGCTGATCGTGCTCAGCTACATCACCCTCGGCGGCCTGTCCGCGGCGATCTACAACGAGGTGCTGCAGTTCTTCGTGATCGTCGCCGCGCTGCTGCCGCTGACCCTGGTCGGCCTGCACAAGGTCGGCGGCTGGCAGGGTCTGGTCGACAAGGTGTCGGCTTCGCCGGGCGGTAGCGAGCAGCTGTCCGCCTGGCCGGGCAACGCGCTCAGCGGTTTCAGCAACAACTTCTTGTCGGTGATCGGCATCGTGTTCGGTCTCGGGTTCGTGCTCTCGTTCGGCTACTGGACGACGAACTTCGTCGAGGTGCAGCGGGCAATGGCCTCGAAGAACATGTCGGCCGCCCGGCGGACCCCGATCATCGGCTCGTTCCCGAAGATGTTCGTGCCGTTCATCGTGATCATCCCCGGCATGATCGCCGCGGTGCTGGTGCCGGAGCTGGCCCAGTTCAAGCAGACCGGCAGCGGCGAGGTCGACTACAACGACGCGTTGCTGCTGCTGATGCGCGACCTGCTGCCGAACGGCATGCTCGGCCTGGCCATCACCGGTCTGCTGGCGTCGTTCATGGCCGGTATGGCGGCCAATCTCAGCTCGTTCAACACGGTCATGTCGTACGACATCATCGAGCGGTACGTGATCAAGGACCGGCCGGACGCCTTCTACCTGCGCACCGGCCGCTGGGTGACCGTGGCGGGCACGGTGATCGCGATCGGAACCGCCGCGATCGCCTCCGGCTACAGCAACCTGATGGACTATCTGCAGCAGCTGTTCTCGTTCTTCAACGCGCCGCTGTTCGCCACCTTCATTCTCGGTATGTTCTGGAAGCGGATGACCGCCGCGGCCGGCTGGATCGGCCTGGTCAGCGGTACGGCGACCGCGGTGCTGGTCTTCATCCTGTCCGAGACCGGCGTGATCAACCTGCCGGGGCAGGGCGCCAGCTTCGTCGGCGCCGGCGCGGCGTTCGTGGTCGACATCCTGGTCAGTGTCGTGGTCAGCAAGCTGACCCGGCCGAAGGAGGAGTCCGACCTGGTCGGCCTGGTGTACTCGCTGACGCCGAAGGAACAGCGCACCGAGGTGACCGTGCGCGGTGACCACGGCTGGTACCGCCGGCCGGTCCTGCTCGCCGGCATCTCGCTGGCGATGACCATCGCCCTGAACATCATCTTCGGCTGAGCTTCGGCGAAAGGAGCAGCGTCATGGCAGACAAGACCGCACCGAAGAAGAAGGCCGGAGCGTTCGACATCCGGGTGGTGATCGCGGCGCTGATCGGGATCTACGGCCTGGTGCTGACGATCCTCGGGATCGTCGAGAAGCAGCCCGAGATCGACAAGGCGGCCGGGATCAACATCAACCTGTGGGGCGGGATCGCGATGCTGGTGTTCGCGGCCCTGTTCGTGGCGTGGGCCCGGCTGCGGCCGATCGTCGTACCGACCGGATCCACCGACAGCGACGGCGCCGCGGGCGAGTAGGCATGTCCGTTTCACGAACATCGGCGTCCGGTCGGGTCCTCCCGCGCGGACGCCGGCGTTCGTAGTCTCGAAGTACCCGATCAGGAGGTACTCCGAGATGACGATCACGTCCGAGCGTCCCGAACTCGCGACGCTCGCCCAGCATTACGCCGACCAGGGCTTCGTATTGGTGAAAGGCCTGCTCAGCAAGGAAGAAGCGGCCTACTACCGGCAGCGCAGCCACGACCTGCTGGCGCGGCTGAACAAGTCCGACGACCCCACCTGGGGCGCGGCCAAGGAGATGACCGAGGCGCCGACGAAGCTGCAGCACCTGCACGACGCGCAGTTCTACGACGCGGAGTTCGCGAAGCTGCTGGTGGACCCGCGGTTCACCGACGTGGCCGCCGCGGTGATGGGTGTGGACAACGTCCAGCTGCATCACACCAAGCTGTTCGTGAAGCCGCCGGAGAACGGCTCGCCGTTCCCGCTGCACCAGGACCACCCGTTCTTCCCGCACGCGTACCACCGGGTCGGCGCGGCGATCTTCCACTTCGACGACGCGCCGGAGGAGAAGGGCTGTGTCCGGGTCATCCCGGGCAGCCACAAGGACGGGCCGCGCGAGCACAGCCCGGAGGGCTCGTTCCACCTGCTCGAGCCGTCGTTCGACGCGGCGACACCGCAGCCGGCCGAGGCGGGCGACGTACTGTTCTTCACCTACCTGACCGTGCACGGGTCCGGTGTGAACACCAGCGACGAGGCTCGCACCACCTGGCTGATCCAGTACCGCGACCCGGCGGACCCGCCGACGGTCAAGACCCACGAATGGTCGCTCGGCCAGGGCATGATGCTGCGAGGGATCGACCCGACCGGCAGGAGCAGTGTTTGACCCTCTCAGCAGGTCTGGCCGCGGTGGCCGCGGCGGATCGTTTCGTCGACCTCGTAGGGCTGCTCGAGTCCTGCGAGGTCGACGGCTTCCGCGCGGACTTCCTCAGCTGGGGGCATTACCGGCCGGAGTACTGGCGCAACTACTGGCACAGCCACTCGTTCCACGAGGTGTGCCTGGCGTACTCCGGCGAGGGGCGCTTCAACAACGGCGAGACGCAGTACGACGTGGCGCCGGGCTCGGTGTTCCTGGCCCGGCCGGGAGACATCCACGAGATCGAGTCGTCGCACAGTGCGCCGCTGGGGATCGCCTTCTGGGGCTTCACGTTCCGCCCGGCATCGATCGGTGGGGCGTCGGCCAGTGGGACCCCGGCCGGTGGCGCGTCTGCAGGTGGGGCGGCTGCAGGTGGGGCGACGGGCGGCGGCGGGACGGTGGGGGAGGACGGGCAGTGGTGGTCCGGGCTGACGCGCACGGACGGGCCGGTGCTGTCGGACCGGGTCGGTTCGTTGCCGGCTCTCATCAGTGCGCTCGCTGCGGAGGCAGCTGCTCCGGTGTCGGGCTACCGCACCGCACTCGGTGCTTTGGGGTCCACGCTGGTCCTGGAGACCGCGCGAGCGTTCGCCCTGGGCGACGACCTCGCTGTGGAACCGGTCCGGCGCGACCGTGGTCCGCTGGTGGTGGAGGCGATGCAGCGTCACCTCCGCGACAACCTGTCCCGTCCGATCACGGTCCGGGACGTCGCAGCCGCCGCGCATCTTTCCGAACGGCACGCGGAGCGGTTGTTCACCCAGCAGACCGGTGCGTCGATCATGTCCACGCTGCGCCGCCTGCGGTTGGAGCTGGCCGCGCAGCTCCTGATGGACCACACGCTGTCCGTCACCGAGGTCGCGAAGGCCTGCGGATACTCCGACGTCCGCCCGTTCTCCACAGCCTTCAAACGACACTACGGCCGCACACCAGGTGACCACCGCCGCGCAGGCGGCACCAAGTTCGTCTGAGGACCCGGCAATGGTCCGTGCCGCCGAGTCGTGGATTCTGGTCGGCGGCCGCAAGCACTTTCCACGAATCGGTGATCCCGCGCGGAGCCATTCGCCACGACTCGATGGTCGGTCCGGTCGGTCGCGGCCCCGGTGTTATCCTGGTCGCATGCGAGTGAGCCTGCTCCTTACCTAGCCGTACTGGCATCCAGGCGCCGAGCGCCGGTCGGTACGGCACCCCCCTCCTGTGTGAGGGGATTTTTCATTTCTGGCAGATTTGGGCTCAACAGACCACGAAGCAGGAGTAGGACCGTGAGCGAGCAGGTAGACGACGCCTCGATCGACCGGGGCGGCTACGACTTCAACGCCATGCAGGCGAAGTGGCGCCCGGTGTGGGAGAAGCTGGACCCGTTCAGGGCGAAGGACGACGGCTCGGCGGAGCGCCGGTACGCGCTCACGATGTTCTGCTACCCCTCCGGCGACCTGCACATGGGCCACGCCGAGGTGTTCGCGCTGCACGACGTGCTGGCCCGCTACTGGTTCCAGCGGGGGTACGACGTCCTGAACCCGATCGGCTGGGACTCGTTCGGCCTGCCCGCGGAGAACGCCGCGATCAAGCGCAACGAGCACCCCGCGACGTACACCTACGCCAACATCGAGACGCAGGCCGAGTCGATCCGGCGCTACGCGATGAGCTTCGACTGGTCGCGCCGGCTGCACACGTCCGACCCGGAGTACTACCGCTGGACGCAGTGGCTGTTCGTCCGGCTGTACGAGCGCGGCCTGGCGTACCGGAAGGCGTCGTACGTCAACTGGTGCCCGAACGACCAGACCGTGCTGGCCAACGAGCAGGTCGTGCAGGGCCGGTGTGAGCGGTGCGGGCACGAGGTCACCAAGCGCGAGCTGACCCAGTGGTACTTCAAGACCACCGACTACGCGCAGCGGCTGCTGGACGACATGGACCAGCTGCAGTGGCCGGAGGAGATCCTGCTGATGCAGCGGAACTGGATCGGCCGCTCCGAGGGCGCCTTCGCCGACTTCAAGGTCGAGGGCCGCGACGAGCCGATCCGGGTCTTCACCACCCGCCCGGACACGCTGTTCGGCGCCACCTTCATGGTGGTCGCGCCGGACGCGAAGCTGGCCGCCGAGCTGGTCACGCCGGAGCAGCAGGCCGCCTTCGACGAGTACCTGACCAAGGTCAAGGCGACCACCGAGATCGAGCGCCAGAGCACCGAGCGCGAGAAGACCGGCGTGTTCCTGGGGTCGTACGCGATCAACCCGGTGACCGGGCAGCGGATCCCGATCTGGGCGGCCGACTACGTGCTGGCCGACTACGGCACCGGCGCGATCATGGCCGTGCCCGGACAGGACACCCGGGACTGGGAGTTCGCGGAGAAGTTCGACCTGCCGATCGTGCGGACCGTGCAGCCGCCGGAGGACTTCGACGGTAAGGCGTACACCGGTGACGGCCCGGCGATCAACAGCGCGAACGACGAGATCGACCTGAACGGCCTGGACGTCGACGAGGCCAAGGCGCGGATCATCGACTGGCTGGAGAGCAAGGGCCTGGGGGAGCGGACGATCAACTACCGGCTGCGCGACTGGCTGCTGAGCCGGCAGCGCTACTGGGGCTGCCCGATCCCGATCATCCACTGCCCGTCCTGCGGCGAGGTCCCGGTACCGGACGACCAGCTGCCGATGGAGCTGCCGGACCTGCGCGGCGCCGACCTGGCGCCGAAGGGCGTCTCGCCGCTGGCTGCGGCTCGCGAGTGGGTCGAGGTGGAGTGCCCGAAGTGCGGTGGCCCGGCCGAGCGCGACACCGACACGATGGACACGTTCGTCGATTCGTCGTGGTACTTCCTGCGCTACCTGTCTCCGGAGTACACCGAGGGCCCGTTCGACCAGGCTGCGGCCGAGCGGTGGATGCCGGTGTTCCAGTACGTCGGCGGCAAGGAGCACGCCGTACTGCATCTGCTGTACGCGCGGTTCTTCGTCAAGGCGCTGCACGACATGGGCATGCTGACGGCCGTCGAGCCCTTCACCCGGCTGCTGAATCAGGGCCAGGTGATCAACAAGGGCAAGGCGATGAGCAAGTCGCTGGGCAACGGCGTCAACCTGGGCGACCAGATCGACGAGTACGGCGTCGACGCCGTCCGGCTGACCATGGTGTTCGCCGGACCGCCGGCGGATGACATCGACTGGGCCGACATGTCGCCGGGTGGCTCGCTGAAGTTCCTGCAGCGGGCCTGGCGACTGGCCGGTGCGGTCGAGTCACCGGTCGGCGCCGACCCGGCGACCGGTGACATCGCCCTGCGCAAGGTGACCCACCGCACGGTGGCCGACGCGGCCGAGCTGATCGACTCGCACCGGTTCAACGTGATGGTCGCCCGGATCATGGAGCTGGTGAACGCGACCCGCAAGGCGGTCGACTCCGGTCCCGGTGCGGCCGACCCGGCGGTCCGCGAGGCGGTCGAGACGGTCGCGATCCTGCTGAGCCTGGTCGCGCCGTACACAGCCGAGGACATGTGGGCCGAGCTGGGTCACGAGCCGACCGTCGCCAAGGCCGGCTGGCCGACGGTCGACCCGGCACTGCTGGTGCAGGAGTCGGTCACCTGCGTCGTTCAGGTCGCCGGCAAGGTGAAGGACCGGCTGGAGGTCGCGCCGGACATCTCCGATGCCGACCTGGAGCGGCTGGCGCTGGACTCCGAGGCGGTCCAGAAGGCCCTGGACGGGCGCGGGACCCGCAAGGTCATCGTCCGAGCGCCGAAGCTGGTCAACATCGTCCCGGCCTGACACGCTGGCGAGATGCGTTCCGAGCTCATCGACGTCCCGACCGGGACTTCCGAGGTCGTCTTCGACCTGACCAGCAGGTGTGAGCAGTTCGTCGCCGCTGAGGCCCATCAGGCCCAGGGCGACGGGCTGCTCCACGTCTTCGTTCCGCATGCGACTGCCGGGATCGCGATCCTGGAGACCGGCGCGGGCAGCGACACCGACCTGCTCGCGGTGCTCGAGGAGCTGCTGCCGCGCGACTTCTCCTGGCGGCACCGGCACGGGTCGCCCGGGCACGGGCGGGATCACGTGCTGCCGGCTTTCGTGCCGCCGCATGCCACGATCCCGGTGCTCGACGGCCGGATCATGCTCGGGACCTGGCAGTCGATCTGTCTGGTCGACACCAACGTCGACAATCCCCGGCGCCAGGTCCGGCTTTCCTGGCTGCCCGGTTAAAAGATCACCTGAGAAAGGCATTTGGGGGATTTTGGTGACTTATCGTGATGTTGGTGGTCGCGTTACGTGTGCGAAACACGCCTGGTCTTGAATAGCCGCATGGCTGCTTTCGACACGCTCCGCGACGTCACCGCTGAGCTCCTGGTTCGCGCCACGCAGGGCATTTCCGCCGGCAGCCTGCTGAATGCGGACTCCGGTCGTGCCGACGCCCGCGCCCGGCTCGACGACTGGGCCGAGGTGCTTTCTCTCTACGCTCCTGACTACGGCCCTGAGTATGCCGCTGAGTATGCCGCTGAGTATGCCGCTGAGTATGCCGTCGGCAATGCGCCGGAATCGGTCCGGGCGACTGCTTGAGCGTTGTATTTGTGCACGTGCACATTCGTCTTTTCTGTTGCCTCGGTCAACGAATTGTGTGACCCAGGACGCATCCCGCACGCCGATCCGGTCCCGCAACGACACGCTCGTCACGCTATGTTGTGCGGAGGACGAGGGGCCTTCAGAGGGGTGACGGGCTGTGTCGGACGCGGAAAGCCGGGCGGGCGGTCGGCGAGGATTCGCCGATCTGTTGCTCGACTTGAGGGTCCAGGCCGGACTGTCCCAGGAAGAGCTGGCCGATCGGGCCGGGCTGAGCGTCCGGTCGATCCGCGAGATGGAGGCCGGCCGGGTGGCGCGGCCGCGGAAGGACTCCGTCCGGCTGCTGGCCACCGCGCTGGATCTGCGCGACGGCGATGCGGCGGCGTTCCTCGCCGCGGCAGGGCACGGCTCGGCGCGTCCCGTCGTACGGCCGACCGCTGCTGCCGCTCCGGTCGTGTCCGTGGCGGATGCCGCCACGACCGGGCTGCGGTGGCGTGGCACGCGTCCGATCCCGGACGGGCTCGTCGGTCGCGACCAGGAGCTGACCGAGCTCGAGTCGTTGCTGCGGCAGAACCGGCTCGTCACGCTCGTCGGCCCCGGCGGGGTCGGCAAGACTGAGCTGGCGCTGGCCGCGGCGGACCGGTTCTCCGGTGCTGACACCACCGTCGTGGTCGTCGACCTCACCACGGTCCAGCGCGACGCCGCCGTACCGTCCGCGATTCTTGACGCCTTCGGCACCGCCCCTGGTACGTCGGACCTCGACGACGTGCTGTCCGGACGCCGGCCCGGTGACCTGGTGATCGTCGAGGACAACGCCGAGCATGTTCTCGACGGCGTCGCCACGGTTGCCAACCGGATGGTGCGGAGCTTCCCAGGTGTCGGCGTGCTCGTCACGTCGCGGATCCCGCTCGGGCTGCCGGACGAGGTCGTACGGCGCGTCCAGGTGCTCGACGTACCGGTCAACGACGAGAGTTTCGAGGAGATCGCGGCGTCGCCGGCGGTCGAGATGTTCTGCCGCCGGGTGGCGCGGGTGCGGCCCGGCTTCGAGCTGAGCCCGGCGAACGCGCCGACCGTCGCGCGGCTGTGCCGACGGCTGGACGGGTTGCCGCTCGCGCTGGAGCTTGCCGCCGCGCGCGCCGGTTCGTTGTCGGTCGAGACGATCCTGGCGGCGCTCGACGACCGTTTCCGGTTGCTGTCGGGGCCACGGCGCTTCGGTGCGCCGCATCAGCGGACGCTGGCGGACACGATCGCGTGGAGCGTCGACGCGTTGTCGGACGCGGCGCGGCAGTTGCTGTACCGGGCATCGGTGCTCGGGTCGCCGTTCACGCTGGACGCCGTCGCGGGCGTCTGTACAGGCGATCCGATCGACGAGCTCGACGTACCGATGCTGCTGGCCGAGCTGGTGGAGAAGTCGCTGCTGCAGCCGGTGCACGAGTTCGAGCAGCTGTACGGTGCGCGCTACAAGCTGCTGGAAACGATTCGCGAGCACGCGTACGCCGGGCTGTCGGCGCAGGACGATCTGACCGAGTTCCGGGACCGTGCGGTCGCATGGTGTGCGACGTACGTGTCCGGGCTGGAGGGCGCGTGGTCGTCGCCGGACCGCGACCGGCGGTACCGCGCAGCACACGCCAACTCGGCGGTCTTCGAGGTCGCGTTGACCCGGGCTGCCGAGCTGGGGGACTGGGACACGGCGGCGCGGATCGTGCTCGGCTTCCGGATCGCCTGGCAGTACCAGGCGAGTGTGGCCGAGAGCGGGATCCGGTGGGCGACGCTGTGCGCCGAGAACGTTGCCGACAAGGAGACGAGTGGTCGGCTGCTCGCCATCGCGGGCCGGTTGTCCAACCTGACCGGTGACATCCGAGGCGCGCGCCGGTACTACGGCGAGGCGCGGACACGGATTCCGGGCGAGACCGAGATGGGCCTGCTCGCTCGTGGCGGCTGGGTGTCCTCGGGCTCGCATCTGCTCGACACACAGAGTCTGGCCGAGATTCCGGCGCTGGTGGCGGACGCCCGCAAGCACGACGACGTACAGCGCTCTGCCACGGTCCAGGCGACCTGTGGACTGGCGCTGCTGCGGTGGGGACGGCTGGAGGAGGCCAAGGAGCTGCTGCTCGCCTGGGAGGCCGCTCTGGTCAACCCGGGTGTCTACCCCGACGAGATCGCGTACATGGCGCTCAGCCGCGTGGAGCTCGAGCTGGGGAACCTGGCCAGCGCACGCCATTGGGCGGAGCTCGCCCGCGACAGCCAGGCATCGGACGACCCCGAGCGCACCAAGGTTGCCGGCTGCCTCGCCATGGTCGAGTACCACGAGGGCCGGTACGACGCGGCGCGCGCACTGCTCGACGAGGCCGAGGCGGACATCCGCGGGCACCGTGGGTACTTCGACTACCTGGTGATGCTGTACCGATCCCGGCTCGCCCGTGAGGCCGGTGAGATCGAGCAGGCACGCATGACGATCCTCGAAGCACTGAACCGGATGCTGCTCGAGGGGCGGGTCGTCTACCTGCTCGAAGTACTGCCCGAAGCTGTGGCGGTGCTGCATGCCCTCGGCCGTTCGGAGGCTGGGGACGCTGTCTGCGGGGAGCTGCTCGCATGGCAGGAGTCGATGGACCCGCCGATGCTGCCGACGGCCTGGGGCGTCCTGCAGGAGTCGTGCGAGAGCGCATCGGTCGCGGCCGGGTGGCCGGAGCCCGATGCGGCGGCCGCGGTGCAGCGGCTGGCCCACGACGTACTCACCGCGCTTTCGTGACGCCGATCCGCTGAAGCTGCCGGGTAACTGCCGGTTGTTCTGCCTCGTCCTGACATGGCTGTCGCACGAAGAATTACAGCCGTAGGGCAGGTTCCACGAAGCAGAGACCGACAGCGGCGACCGGCAGCGAAAGGCGGTGGACCATGAAGAGGCGATGGGACACCACCCGACTGCCCGGCCCGGTGCCGGCGACGCGGAGGGCCTCCGGCACCGGCTCGGTGGGGGCGCCGGCCGGCGACCGAGAGCTCCGGAGTGCTGCGGACTGCGGACCTGTTCTGCCTGTACCGGGCGCGGCGCACCGTCAGGGCACTGCTTCCGGGGCGGGGTCCCAGCACCAGGTCGGGCACACGAAACAGGGGACGAGTGTCACGACCCGGCAGGCACCGAACAACCGGCGGATTTGGTCATCCGCCGGCGGGCCGGCCGCTGGGACCTCCCGGGACCTCGGTGGACTCGCGGTCAGGCCGGCTCCGCGCGAGCCGGAAACGGGGAGTAGTTCGCCGGGGTCCCACACGATTTCAGCTGACAACCAGGGGGAGTCAGCACGACGAGCCGGGCTGTTGACGCACAGGGGACGTCAGTAGCCCGGCACAACCAGGAAGCGAGGTGAAGGCCCGGGAGGGGTGGCCTTCACCTCGCTGGCGTTTCCGGGCTCGCTGTGTGGCGGTGATGGCGACCGTGGCGGTGTCGGTGTCGGTGGCGGTGGCGGTGGCCGTGACGGTGGCGGTGGCGGTGGCGGTGGCGGTGGCGGTGGCCGTGACGGTGGCGGTGACGGGGTCGGGTCGCGGTGTCCCCGGACCGCTGGGGCCTATAGGAGTGCGGCCTTGTCTGCGGCGTAGCCGACCATCCAGGTCGGCTCGAGGCGGCAGTACACGATGTCGTCGCCCCAGCTCGACGGAGAACTTCCGTAGTGCGCCGTCAGGTGCGCCTCGATCTCCGCGAAGTCCGGATGGTCCGCGGTCAGGAACTTGACGCTCCCGTGCGTGAACACCCCGATCCGCTCACCGTCGACGTACGAGATGCTCGCCGCCGGCCGCGCCCGCAGCTGCCGCGCCTTCGCCGCCGACCCGGCCGTGGTGAACACCCACCGCCCGTGCAGAAAGTGCCCGTCGACCGCACTGATCCGCGGCTCACCGCGCGCGGTGACGGTGGCCAGATTCAGGGTGCACATTCCGGTCAGGACCCGCACCAACTCGTCGGCGCTCAACCGCCTGTCTCCGGTGATGATGCCGCGCAGATGCTCCGTCGACCGTCCGTACGAGGCGTCGAGCAACTCCTGCAACCGTGTGACTTCCTCCGCTGTCTCCCTCATCTTGTGGAGTTTGGCACTGCGCTCCGACATAAACCGTCCGGTAACCTCGCCTCATGGCAGCCCGCGTGCAGGTCGTCACCGACTCCACGGCCGGTCTGTCCACGCACGAGGTGCTCCGCCACCAGCTCATCGTCGTACCGCTCCAGGTCGTGATCGGCGGGACGTCGTACGACGACGGCGCCACCTCCGCGGACGCCGTCGCGGAAGCGCTCAAGACGTTCACCCCGGTCTCGACCAGCCGCCCGGCCCCGCAGACCTTCGCCGACACGTACGCCGCCTGCGCCGCCGACGGAGCTGAAGCGATCGTGTCTATCCACCTCTCCGGCGACATGTCCGGCACCTTCGAGGCAGCCATGATCGGGGCGAAGGAGTCCCCGGTCCCGGTGCACGTGGTCGACTCCCGCTCCCTCGGCATGGGCCTCGGCTTCCCGGTCCTCGCCGCGGCCGCCGCCGCAGCCGCCGGCGAAGACGCGATCGCCGTCGAAGCCGCCGCCCGCGCCCGGATGAAGGCGATCTCCTCGTACTTCTACGTCGACACCCTCGAATACCTCCGCCGCGGCGGCCGCATCGGCGCTGCCCAGGCGCTGCTGGGGACAGCACTGGCCGTCAAACCACTCCTCACCATCAGCGGCGGCCGCATCGTCCCACTGGAAAAGGTCCGCACCTCCAGCCGAGCCATCGCCCGTCTCGCCGACATAGCCGTCCAACGAGCCGGCGAAACCCCCGTCCAACTGGCCGTGCACCACCTGGCCAACCTGGAAAAAGCCCAAACCCTGGCCGACGACCTGACCACCCGAATCCCCCAGGCCAAAGAGGTAGTACTCCGAGAAGTAGGCGCCGTCATCGGCGCCCACGTAGGCCCCGGCCTCTTAGCAGTAGTAGTAAGCCCCCTCTGACCGGTAGCCCCCTCTGACCGGTCAGCTCTCTCGGACCGGTCAGCTCTCTCGGACCGGTCAGCTCTCTCTGACCGGTGACCCTCTCGGACCGGTCAGCCCTCTCGCACCGGTAGCCCTCTCTGACCGGTAACCTCTCGGACCGGTAACCCCTCGGACCGGTCAGCCCCCTCTGACCGCCCCAACGGCACCTGCCGCCCGCCCCGAGCGGTGTCGCCGCGACTTTGTGCACCAGATCCGTACTCCGCGACCCTCGACGTACGGATCCCATGCACAAAGTGCCGTCCGCGACCTCCTTCAACCAGCCGAACCCGACGCCGCCCGAGCCCCGCGCGACCGCCGCCCTGCCCGCCCGGCGCGGGATCGCGCGCCACTCGCCCGACCGCGGCGTTGAATGGCGGGTTGTGTCGCCGCTGGCGGCTTGTAGAGCCTGTTGCAAATTGGATCTGGGTGTTTCCGTCCGCACCAAAACGCAGTGATTTTTCCAGCGATTGCGGCTGGTTTACTCCACCTGAGCCGCAGATTCGAGCCATATCGCCGCTCTATCCCCCACCAAGCTCGACCGGGCGTTGATTCTGCAACAGGCTCTGTAACCCGCCGCCGGCGACACTGCCCGCCAGCGGTGGGCATGCAGCGAGGCGATCCGACGATGGCGCGGCGCGACGTACATCGCGGGACATGCTCGGTCCCGGTGCGACTCCAGCTCGACTGTCCATCCCGCGGATTAATCCACAGCCTCGAAGTACCGGTTCGCCGCGCGCCCGAAGCTCGTACTTTCTCAGGGCGTGAAGGTCTTCCGCCGCACCCCACCACCCGACCCGGCCGGCCGAGCCCGCGCCCTTGCCCGCCTCGCCGCGACCCCAGACCCGCGGCCCGACCTTCTCACCCCACCCACACCCCAGTTCACAACCACCGCGAGCCCCCATCCAATCTTCACGACCCAACCCGATCCCCCTGAGGAGCGCGAAGTGGTGCGAGGCGGCTGGACCCCCAACCAATCCGATCCCACCCAGTTCCGCTCAGCTCACCCCACCCCCGAAACCATCCACCCAGAGTATGGGCTGACCGACCCGCCACGTGCCGACGACCTAGGCCCAGAGTTGCCTCGACTCGAGCGCTTGCGTGACGCCCGCTGGACTCTGAGCGCGCGCCACGTCATGGTGCTGGCGGTCGTGCTCGTCCTCGGCCTGACCTGGGCTGCCTGGGCCTTCCTCCGAGCTCGCCCCGAACCAATACCGGAAACCAAACCAACCACCGCGACCGCAGGCAGTCCCGTCGTCCAACCCACACGCCAGCAACCGTCCCCACCCGCAACGCAGCCGGGCGTAAACCAGCCAGGCAACACCCAGACAGCCGGCACGGCAGCAACCCCAACCCAACCGCAGGTGGTCGTCCACGTGGCCGGAAAGGTCCGCCGTCCCGGCCTGGTCCGAGCCCCCGCCGGCTCCCGAGTGGCGGACGTACTGGCTATGGCCGGCGGCCCTGTCCCCGGCGTTGACCTAACGACCCTCAATCTCGCCCGCCAGGTAACCGATGGCGAACAGATCATCGTCGGCCAACCCACCCAACCCCCGTCCACCCAGCAACCGCCGTCCACCACCGGCCCGCCGACGAAAGCCCCATCAACACCCGTAAACCTCAACACCGCCACCCTTGCGGAGTTGGACGCCCTTCCGGGCGTGGGCCCCGTGCTGGCCCAACGCATCCTCGATCACCGCACCGAGAACGGCCCGTTCACGAGCATCGATCAACTACAAGAGGTCCCGGGGGTAGGCCCTAAGAAGTTCGACTCCCTGAAGTCCCATGTCCGCATCTGATCCCACCCCCGCGCCCACCCCTGACCACGTACCCACGCCAGACTTCTCGCCGACGCCAGACTTCGCACCGACGCAGGGCCCGTCACCGACGCCAGACTTCGCACCGACGCCGGGCCTGTCACCGACGCCAGACCCCTCGGCCGGAGCGAGCCCCGACGACGGCCGACTGGACGCACGCCTGCTCGTCCCAGCCGCCGCCGGTTGGCTGACCACTGCAGTTCTGGTAGCTCAAAGCCCTAGAGCCGCCTGGTTCGTAGCCACCCTTGTCCTAGTATTCGCCACAACCCTCGCTCTGCTACTCCGCCACCACGCACGCGGGACAGCCCGCGTGCCCGAAGCCCGCACCCCACTCGGCTTGGCCCGTCGGCTGGCGAAACCCCAGTCAACAGGCTGGACGATCGTCGGCTCGCTGGTCGTAGTCGGCGGCCTCGCGATCGCCGCCGCCCTACACACCGCGGCACTCAGCCAAGGCCCGGTCCACGACCTCGCGACCACCTCCAAAACTGTCACCGTCCAACTCAAGATCACCAGCGACCCGTCCCTACGCCAAAGCACCACCAGCAGACGACCGCCGTACGTCGTCGTCCGAGCAACCGTCGAGGAGATCCGCGCCGGCAACCACCTCGCCAACACACGCGTCCGTACGCCGGTGCTCGTCGTCGGCACCGCCCAATGGCAACACGTCAGATTCGGCCAACGAATCAACGCAACCGGCCGCCTGGAGCAGGCCGACAACGGCGCCGAAGTGTCCGCCCTGCTCTCAACCCGTTCACCACCGAAGACACTGGAGGGTCCGCCATGGTGGCTACGCGCAGCAGAACGCGTCCGTGCAGGTCTCCGCAACGCCGTCGCGAACGAGCCCGACGACGTCCGCGGCCTGGTCCCAGCGCTGGTCATGGGCGACGAATCCGGAGTATCAGCAGACCTCAACGCAGACTTCCAAACCACCGGGCTGACCCACCTGTCAGCGGTGTCAGGCACCAACCTGACGCTTCTCCTCGCGTTCCTCCTCCCACTGGCCCGGCTGATCGGTGTACGCGCGCGAGGCCTGACGGTGGTCGGCTTGCTCACCGTCGTCGTCTTCGTCGTGCTCGCACGACCACAACCAAGCGTCCTCCGGGCAGCCGCCATGGGCTTGATCGCGTTGGCCGCGATGACCGGCGGGCCGGGACAGCGCCGCGCCGTACGAAGTTTGTCCGCAGCGGTGATCGTGCTGCTGCTCCTGGAGACGTCGCTCGCGCGTTCGCCCGGGTTTGCCCTGTCGGTTCTAGCGACCGGCGGCATCATCCTGCTCGGCCCCGGCTGGCGAGCGGCGCTGGCCAAGTGGCTCCCGGGCTGGCTGGCCGACGCGATCTCGTGCCCGCTGGCCGCTCAGGTGGCGTGTACGCCGATCGTCGCGTGGATCTCGGGCGAGGTGTCGCTGGTCGCGGTCGCGGCCAACTTGCTGGCGGGACCAATGGTCGGCCCGGCAACCATTCTCGGCTTCGCCGCGGCCGGGGTCGCCCTCGTGAGCAGCGAACTGGCACAACTCGTCGGCTGGGCCGCGGGCTGGCCGGCGCGCTGGATCATCCTCGTTGCCCGCGAAGGCGCCGAGCTCCCCGGCGCCGCGAACGCATGGCCTGCAACAGTCGTCGGCGTCGCCGTACTGACGCTGCTCTGCCTCGCACTCGTTCTCGGCCTGCATCGCATTCTCGCGCGCCCGATCGCGATGATCCTGGCGGTGGCGATCCTGGCCGTCGTCGTACTGCGTCCCGTCGGCTCACTGGGCTGGCCGCCGCGCGACTGGGTGTTCGTGGTCTGCGATGTGGGGCAGGGCGACGGTCTGGTGCTACGGGCGGGTGCACGTGCGGCGGTTGTCGTCGACACCGGGCCGGATCCGGCGGCGATGGATCGATGTCTGCAGGACCTCGATGTTCAGCACATCCCGGTCGTCGTACTGAGTCATTTCCACGCGGACCACGTCGGCGGTCTCGCGGGCGTGCTCGACGGTCGGCGCGTCGATGAGATCGAGGTGACACCGTACTTCTCACCGAGACGAGAGTACGACCGGGTGGTCGCACTCGCAGCGCAGCACCGCGTCACGGTCCGTACCGTCGCCTTTCGCGAGCAACGTACGGCGGGACAGGTGCGCTGGACGACGCTGTGGCCGGCGCGGGTACCGGCGTTGCCCGCACCGGGTACGTCGTCGGCGACCGCCACCGACGAAGGTTCGCCCGAGAACAACGCCAGCATCGCCATGATGGTCGAGCTCGCCGGCCTCCGGATCCTCCTCACCGGCGACCTCGAACCCGCATCCCAACGTGCCGTCGTCGCCACCGGCGCCGACCTGAAAGCAGACGTCCTGAAAGTCCCGCACCACGGCTCGGCACAGCAAGACCCGACCTTCATCGCGGCCGTCCAAGCACGGCTCGCCGTCATCTCCGCCGGCCGCGACAACGACTACGGCCACCCGGCCCCCAGGACCCTCGACCTCCTGTCCCATACCTCAACCCGCACGGCCACCACTGTCACCAGCGGCCCGCTGGCCATCGCCAACACCCACAACAACCTGTCTCTGACCACCCACCCTCAACCAGGCAGCAGCATCCCCAGGTGACAAGCGCGCCGCCAGAGCATGCAGGGCTCAGAAGGCGACGGAGGCGGCGGAGGAGGTGTTGTCGACGTCGGACCCCAGCGACCAGGCGGCTACTCGGGACGCGACATGGGCGGGGATCTCGTCAGCAATTCCGGGGACGGCTGGTACGTCGTACGTCGCGTGGGCGTCGTGCGGGAGAACGACCTGGTACCCGCGGGCCAAGGCGGTGGCGGCTGTGGCGCGTACGCACATCTCCGACATCACGCCGCAGATCGCCATCGAGCGCACGCCCGCGGACACCATGACCGGGCCGAGCGGCGTACCGTCGAAGCCGTCGTCGCGGGGTTTCCGGATCACGTGTTCGCGTGGGCCGGGTTGGACCGGTAGGTACAGCTCCCAGCCCGGCGTACCCGGTTCGTCGTCTGCTCCGGGCGGTCCGTCGTTTTGCAGGTGTACGACGACGGCGCCCGCGGCTCGGGCGCGATCCAGCAGGTCATGTACGCGCTTCAGCAGCGAGTCCGCTCCCGGTACGGCGCCCTCGCCTGAGACGAACGCAGTCTGCAGATCCACCAGCACCAGAGCGTCGACAGCCTCACTCGACCCGCCAGGCTCCAACAGACCCCCGACCACCTCGGAAGCCCGCTGCCCGCCGGCACGCGTGGCCGTGTCGCTCGGGTTCGTGGTGCGCGGGTTTGTGTTGGTTGCATTTGTGGTGGGCATGGGGTCATCTTGGTCGGTTTGGGGTGGGCGTGCAGGGATTAAGTGGGGGTGCACCGGGATTGTCGGTGGGGCGTGGGATGCTGGCCGGGTGGCTGCTCGTAAAGGTTCTGCGCCGAAGTTGGGCGATGTGCTACTCGTGACCGGGGCCGAATCGTTCCTGGCGGATCGGGCGGTGCGGTCGGCGATCGCGGCGGTGTCGAAGGCGGGCGCGTCGAAGGCCGCCGGCTCGCAGGGCGCGACGGCCGGCGAGGGTGCGGTCGAGGTGACGGAGCTCGAGGCGTCGACGCTGGACGTCGGGGTGTTCGCGGAGCTGACCGGGCCGTCGTTGTTCGCCACGGAGCGCGTCCTCGTGATGCGCGGGCTGGAGAATCTCCCGAGCGAGATGGCGCCGCATCTGATCGAGTACGCCGGGGCGCCGTCGGAGGACGTGCTGGTGGTGCTGGTGCATTCCGGCGGGCAGAAGGGGAAGGGCGTCCTCGACAAGTTGCGGAAGGCATCGGTCAACGAGGTCGTCGCGACGGCGCCGAAGACGTGGGAGCTGCCGAAGTTCGTGGCGGGGGAGATCCGGCTGCACGGCGGCACGATCGACGAGGGTGCGGCGGCGGCGTTGGTGGATGCGGTCGGGCATGATCTGCGGGCACTGGCCGGGGCGTGTTCGCAGTTGGTCTCGGATTCGGGCGGTCAGGCGGTGACCACCGAGCTCATCGGGCGGTATTTCGGTGGGCGCGCCGAGGTCACGAGCTTCGCCGTCGCGGATGCGGCGATCGCTGGGCGGACCGAGCCGGCGCTGGAGCAGTTGCGCTGGGCGCTGGACTGCGGTGTGGCGCCGGTGCTGGTGACGAGCGCGATGGCGGGCGGACTGCGGGGGCTCGCGAAGTACTCGAGTGCGCCGAGTGGGATGCGCGAGGCGGATCTCGCGCGCGAGGTCGGCGTACCGCCCTGGAAGCTCAAGCAGCTCAAGCAGCAGTCCCGGGGGTGGACGCCCGGCGGGCTCGCGACCGCGATCAAGGCGGTCGCGCAGGCCGACGCCGACGTCAAGGGAGCCTCAGGCGACGCCGGCTACGCCCTCGAACGCATGGTCCTCACCATCACGCGAGCCCACGGCCGCCGCTGACCGGTCGCGTCGGGCGCGAGACCAGGTTCGCCCCGGATCCTTACGGTCGCCACGGGTCGTGCCAAGCGAGGCTAGGTGGTCAGCAGGGGGTTGGCTACCGGGAGTTGGTTGTGGGTGGTCAGCCAGTGGATGGATTCGCGGATGGCTTCTTCGGGCTCGTACCGCGGCGAGTAGCCGAGCAGGGACTTGGCCTTCTCGATGGAGCAGCACTGGCTGCGGTGGAGGTGCGCCCAGCTGGCATCGGCGTGGTCCGGGGCGGTCGAGTGCCGGAAGTCGTCCCACGAGACGGATTCGAGTACGGCGGTGTGGCCGAACCAGGAGGCGGCGATCTCGGCGTACCCGCGGACCGTCAGCGCGGTCGGGGCGACGACGTTGAAGTCTTCGCCGGCGGCCGCGTCGCGGTGAGTGATGGCGAGGTCGAAGGCCTGGGCGACGTCGTCGGCATGGACATGATTCATCAGTTCGGTGCCCAGGCCCGGGATCCGGAGGGGTTCGCCGGCGGACAGGGTGCGCCATACGGCGGGGTCGAGGTTGCCGAGCGGCCCGATCGGATGCCAGCCGGGCCCGACGATGTGACCCGGGTGCAGCGAGGTGGTGGCCAGCCCGGACTCGGCCTTGAGCATCCGCGCGATCCGGTCCTTCTGGATGCCGTACTCGTCGGACGGCGGCGCGGCCGAGTCACTGCCTTCGGCGATCGGGAGCTTGTGGCTCGGACCGTACCGCCAGATCGATCCGCAGTGCAGTAGATGCCCGATCTCACCCCGGAGGCGGTCGACGAGCGCGGTCGCCGACTCGAGCGTGAAGCAGACGAGGTCGACGACGACATCGGCCCGCAGTTCGGCGACGCGGTCGCCGAAGGTGCCGTCGCGATCCTCCTGCTGACGGTCGGCGAGCACCGTCCGGACCTGCTGCCACTCGGGCGCGTCGACGTACGGCGTTCTGGCGCCGCGGCTGATCGTGACGACCTCGTGGCCGGCGCGGACGAGCCGCGGGACCAGAAAGGAGCCGATATGACCACTGCCACCGATGACGACAACCCGCACGACGCCCTCCAACCGACGGTTCACGCGTGATTCGAGCCTGTGGATCCGCAAAGGTCAAGCCTGCGGACACGCAAAAACGACCGGCCGGTCCTCGCGGGACGGGCCGATCGTTCGGCAGGCCGCCGGAGCGGCCCGAGCGTCAGAGAGACGCGGCCTTCTTGAAGATGGCCGACTTGCGGTTCGCCGCCTGGTTGGCGTGGATGACGCCCTTGCTGACGGCCTTGTCGAGCAGCCGACCGGCCGTGCGGGCGGTCTGTTGGGCCTTCTCGGCCTCGCCGGCCTCAACGGCCTCGTGGAAGCGACGAACAGCCGTCTTGAGGGTCGACTTCACCGACTTGTTGCGAAGTCGCGCAGCCTCGTTCTGGCGGTTGCGCTTGATCTGGGACTTGATGTTCGCCACGGAGCAGAGCCTCGATCAGGTGTGTGCGGGTACTTACGGAAGGTGTTGCGGCGCACGGCTGAACACCACCCGTGGGCGCGCGAAGACTCAGGTTACCAACAAGCGCCCCCGCCTCCAAACCGGCCGCCGCACCACCGGACCGAGAGGCGGCCGTATCGCCGGACCGAGAGGCGGCCGTACCGCCGGACCGAAACGCCGCCGCGCCATGGCGCCGCAACGGCGCCCATACCGACGGACCGAATCCGGGTCATCCGGGTTCCGGCTCTCGCGACCGATCCGTGGGTGGGCCCGGGCGACCGAGCCGGCGCCCGCGCTGCACGACCACGCCCGCCCCGCAGCCGAGGCCCTCTGGACCGCGAACCCCCATCCGGGACCGTGCACGCCAGCCCGGGACCTCGCACACCACCCGCGACCGTCCACCACGTCCCGGGACCGTGCACACCCACCCGCGACCATGCACACCCATCCGGGACGCTGGACACCCAACCGGGACCTCGCACACCAACCGGGACCTGGGCACACCCAACGGGGACCATGCACACCATCCCGGGACCATGCACACCATCCCGGGACCATGCACACCATCCCGGGACCATGCACACCATCCCGGGACCATGCACACCA